>NZ_JASCPM010000065.1:0-15418 GCF_029960215.1 Pseudomonas sp. PS01301
GCAGAGACCCGCTCCCACATTGGAATGCGATCCCTGTGGGAGCGGGTCTCTGCCCGCGAAAGGGGCGCCGCCGATCGTGATGTCTGCTAGCGCACCGGCAGGATCGGGTTGCTCAGACGTTCCAGCAGGGTGTCCTGTGCACTGCGGGCGTTCTGGTTTCCGGTCGGCGTGTTGCGCACGTAGCGCCCGTCGGCCTGCAGGATCCATGAATGGGTGTTGTCGGTCAGGTAGCTCTCCAGCTCCTTCTTGACCCGCATGATCAGCTTCTTGCCTTCGACCGGGAAACAGGTCTCCACACGCTTGTCGAGGTTGCGCTCCATCCAGTCGGCGCTGGACAGGAACATCTGCTCCTCGCCACCGTTGAGGAAGTAGAACACCCGCGTGTGCTCCAGGAAGCGCCCGATGATCGAGCGCACATGGATATTGTGCGACACCCCGGGAATGCCCGGCCGCAGGCAGCACATGCCGCGCACCACCAGATCGATGCGCACGCCGGACTGGCTGGCCTTGTACAGGGCGCGGATGATCTTCGGATCGGTCAGCGAGTTGAACTTGGCGATGATGTGCGCCGGCTTGCCATCAAGCGCGTACTGGGTTTCGCGCGCGATCATGTCGAGCATGCCCTTCTTCAGTGTGAAGGGTGCATGCAGCAGCTTCTTCATGCGCAGCGTCTTGCCCATGCCGATCAACTGGCTGAACAGTTTGCCGACGTCTTCGCACAGTGCATCGTCCGAGGTCAGCAGGCTGTAGTCGGTGTACAGCTTGGCGTTGCCGGCGTGGTAGTTACCGGTACCCAGATGCGCATAACGCACGATTTCACCGCCTTCGCGGCGCAGGATGAGCATCATCTTGGCGTGGGTCTTGAACCCCACCACGCCATAGATGACCACCGCGCCGGCAGCCTGCAGGCGGCTGGCCAGCTGCAGGTTGGATTCTTCATCGAAGCGCGCGCGCAATTCGACGACTGCGGTCACCTCCTTGCCGTTGCGCGCGGCATCCACCAGCGCATCGACGATCTCGGAGTTGGCACCGCTGCGGTACAGCGTCTGCCGCACGGCCAACACATGGGGATCCTTGGCGGCCTGGCGCAGCAGATCGACCACCGGCGTGAACGACTCGAACGGGTGCAACAGGAGGATGTCCTGCTTGCTGACCACGCTGAAGATGTTCTCGCTGTTCTGCAGCAATTTCGGAATCTGTGGCGTGAACGGCAGGTATTGCAGTTCTGGGTGGCTGTCCAGACCGGTGATGCTGAACAGACGCGTCAGGTTGACCGGGCCGTTGACCTGATAGAGCTCGGTCTCGGACAGGTTGAACTGCTTGAGCAGGTAGTCGGACAGATGCTTGGGGCAGGTGTCGGCCACTTCCAGGCGTACCGCATCACCGTAGCGCCGCGAGAACAACTCGCCGCGCAGGGCACGCGCCAGGTCTTCGACGTCTTCGGTGTCGACGGACAGGTCGGCGTTACGGGTCAGGCGGAACTGGTAGCAGCCCTTTACCTTCATGCCCTGGAACAGGTCATCGGCGTGGGCATGGATCATCGAGGACAGGAAGACGAAGTTGTCGCCGGGTCCACCGACGTCCTCGGGCACCTTGATCACCCGTGGCAACAAGCGCGGCGCCGGTATGATCGCCAAGCCCGAATCACGGCCGAAGGCGTCGATGCCTTCGAGCTCGACGATGAAGTTCAGACTCTTGTTCACCAACAGCGGGAACGGGTGTGTGGGATCCAGCCCGATCGGCGTGATGATCGGGGCGATTTCATCGCGGAAATAACGACGCACCCAAGTCTTGAGCTTGGTCGTCCAGTGCCGGCGGCGAATGAAGCGAACCTGGTGCTTCTCCAGCTCCGGCAACAGGATGTCGTTGAGGATCGCGTACTGGCGATCGACGTGCCCATGCACCAGTTCGCTGATTCGCGCCAGCGCCTGATGAGGCTGCAGACCATCGGCCCCGGCCTGTTCACGGGCGAAGGTGATCTGCTTCTTCAGGCCCGCCACGCGGATCTCGAAGAACTCGTCGAGGTTGCTGGAGAAGATCAGCAGAAACTTGAGCCGCTCGAGCAGCGGATAGGATTCATCCAGTGCCTGCTCCAGCACACGGATATTGAATTGCAACTGCGACAGCTCGCGATGGATGTACAGACTGCTGTCGTCCAACCCCGGCACGACGATGTGCGGCGCCGGCGCAAGGGCCTCGCTCGGGTGCGCGGGTTCGACGATGGCTTCTATGACCAACGGCGCTTCTACCGGTGTTTCGACCACCGGCTGGTCTTGAGTGAGAGCGACTTGCGTCTGGGCTTCGTTGTTCATCTGGCGTTCCCGGGGGCGTAACTGCCCTCTGCAATTGAGCGGCACGGATCGCGTAATGCGTCAGGATGCCATTGGCGCCTGCACGCTTGGAAGGGGGGCGCGACAGTTATAAGCATCGATTATGACGTTCGCATGACAGGCCTGGCCGCATACACATGCTGTCTACGATCTCAGGTTGACAAGCATTGTTCACGACAAGACACATTTGGACACTTTCATGTATGTCCCTGAAGGGTTAGGCTGCGCATTCACTTCGCCAGCATCGATAAAATGCTCCAACAATTCCTGAACGATTTTGGCTATTTCGCCCTGTTCCTCGGCACGTTCTTCGAAGGCGAGACCATTCTGGTCCTGGCCGGATTCCTGGCGTTCCGTGGCTACATGGATATCAACATGGTTGTGGTCGTGGCCTTCTTCGGCAGCTACGCAGGCGACCAGCTCTGGTATTTCATGGGCCGCAAGCATGGCCGCAAGCTGTTGGCGCGCAAACCCCGCTGGCAGCTGCTAGGCGACCGTGCGCTGGAGCATATCCGCCGGCATCCGGACATCTGGGTCCTCAGCTTTCGCTTCGTCTATGGCCTGCGCACCGTCATGCCGGTGGCCATCGGCCTGTCGGGCTATCCCCCGCGACGCTATTTGCTGCTCAACGGCATTGGCGCGGCGGTGTGGGCCACCGCACTGGGATTGGCGGCCTATCATTTCGGCTCGTTCCTGGAACACATGCTGGGCAACGTGAAGAAATACGAGCTGTGGGTGCTGGGTGCGCTGGTACTGATCGGCGCCTTGCTGTGGATACGCCGCCGCATCAAAGCGGCCCGCATCGCCCGCCAGGCTCGCCTGCAACCCCCTGCAGTCACGCCAGCGCCCAGCGACGAACAGCCCTGATCGCCGACTCGAACTGAACACGCGACGCCGATCGGGATCCATGCTACTGAAACAGCGGACAGAATCGGAGTTCGACATGACCAAGAAAATCGCGGTGATCCTTTCCGGCTGTGGCGTCTATGACGGCAGCGAAATTCAGGAAAGCGTGATCACCCTGCTGCGCCTGGACCAACGTGGCTGCGAAGTGCAGTGCTTCGCTCCCGACGTTGCCCAGAAGCACGTGGTCAACCACCTCAGTGGCGAGGAAATGCCCGAATCACGCAACGTGCTGGTGGAATCGGCGCGGATCGCCCGTGGCGAGGTGAAGGACATCGCCCTGGCCAATGCTGACGACTTCGATGCCTTGATCGTCCCCGGCGGTTTCGGCGCGGCAAAGAACCTGTCTTCCTTCGCCAGCGACGGCGCCGCCTGTTCGGTGAACCTGCAGGTGCAGGCACTGGCCGAAGCCTTCGCCGAAGCACGCAAGCCGGTTGGCCTGATCTGCATCTCGCCGGCACTGGCCGCCAAGATCTACGGACCCGGCGTGACCTGCACCATCGGCACCGATGCCGATACCGCGCAGGCCATCGAGAAGATGGGCGGCACTCACCAGGAATGCGAAGTGACCGAGATCGTCGAGGACACCGCGCGCAAGCTGGTCAGCACGCCCGCCTACATGAGCGCAAAGACCATCAGCGAAGCCGCTGCCGGTATCAATAAACTGGTGGATCGGGTGATCGAGCTCACCCAGGCCTGAGTGCTGCTGTACAGGCAGGTCTAGGGGTCTGGGTCCGCATGGTAGTGATCGGCCATGAAATCGACAAAGGCGCGGACCTTGGCTGGCAGATGCGCGGCGCTAGGGTAGAGCGCGTAGTAGCTACGCGCTCCCAGCGTCACCTCTGGTAATACCCGCACCAGGCGCCCGGCGCGCAGATCGCGCGCAACGGTTGCCAGGGTGAAGGCGGCAATCCCCAAGCCCGCGACAGCGGCCGTGTGCAACGCGGCAATGCTGTCGCTGCGCAGTTGCCGTCCGGCGTCCACACTTTGCACCGTCTGCTCACCCATGTGCAGTTGCCAGTGTGCTTCATCGGCATAGGCCAACAAACTGTGCGCCAGCAGATCGTCCACGCCTCGAGGCAATCCACGGCGATACAGGTAGGCCGGCGAAGCGACCAGCACCATGGGTGACACGGTCAGCAAGCGCGCGACCATGGTGCTGTCGGACAACGGCGAGCCACTGATGCGCAGGGCAACGTCGAAACCGTCGGCCACCAGATCCACCAAGGGATCCGAGCACGACATGTCCAGCTGGATATCCGGGAAACGCTCCTGAAAAGCCGGTAACCAGAACGGCAGTTCCAGTGTTCCCAACACCAGCGGAACGCTGATACGCAAGCGACCGGAGGGCTGCTTGTGTACGCGCGCCTCCTCGGCTGCGGCATCGACCCGCTGCAGGATATCGACACAGGCCGTGTAGTAGCGTTTGCCCGCATCCGTAAGGCTCAGCTGCCGTGACGTCCGGTTGAGCAGCCGCGCACCCAGCTCGCTCTCCAACTGCTGCAATTGCCGGGATACCGTCGAATGAGTGGTCTCCAGGCGCTCCGCTGCGCCGGTGAAACTGCGTGTTTCCACCAGGCAACGGAAGATGCGCATTGCGAGCAGTTGATTCATTCAGGGCTCAACGTACAGGTAACGCCTGGATCTGCGCGGTGCTCAGCACATCGCCGAAGGTGTCTTCGATTTCCACCAGCGCGGCTGCGTGCAGTGCCTTGTCATCAACGCTCTGGCCGTTGAAACGGGTAATGCTGCGGGTCGCCGACGCATCGGACGCTACCACCACGTTATAGCCCAGCGGCACCGCGTCGCGGGCAGCGCCTGCCACACATGCATGAGTCATCAGGCCAGCGACCAGGACAGTATCGATGCCACGAGCCTTGAGCTGAGTGTCCAGATCGGTACTGGCGAAAACGCTGACCGTATTCTTGCGCAACACCTGATCAGTGGCACGGGGCTGCAGGCGTGGGTGAAACTTCACTGTTTCACCACCCTCGGCGAACAGTGCCGACCCCGCAGGTGCAACGTGTTGCACGTGGAACACTGGGATCTTGTGGCGATCGGCGTAGCCAATCAATTCCTGGGTATTGGCCAGAGCGGTGGCACCGTCGGGAATCGGCATCTTGCCGGTGAAGTACTCGTTCTGGAAATCGATTACCAGCAGCGCCGTCTTGCCGGCAGGAAGGTGCTGCACGGGCGCCGCACCGAACATTGCCCGAATGGTCGGTTGGTTAGGAGTCTCGGTGCTTGCGCCAGCAGAGCCGACGCCTGCGGCAAGCAGACCGGCACACAGCAAACGGCGGGGGAAAGCGAACATGGGCGGTATCCTGTCAGAAGTGAGCGCCCAGTCTAGGGTTGGCACTGCCCTGCTCCCAGACTGAAACCGCAACACGATCTGTGCAGCCACCGCACAGATCGGGTTCAGGCAGGCACTCGGCGCAAGGTCGCGAGCAACGTCGCAGCGGCCACGAACAGTCCCGCGAAGGTACGGTTCATGCGCCGCTGCTGACGGGGCGTGCGCAACAGGCGCAAGACCTTGGCCGCAAGCCCCGTGTAGCCGGCCATGACGATCAGGTCCACGGTTATCATGGTCGCTGCAATGGTCAGGTATTGGGCCAGCAGTGGCGCATGCGGATTGATGAACTGTGGTAGTACCGCAAGCATGAACACCAGTGCCTTGGGGTTGCCGACGTTCACCAGAAAGCCTCGAAGAACCAGACTGGAAGCTTTGCCTGTCGGCTTTTGCTGGGTTTCTTCACTGATGTCGGCGGGCAGTGCACGCCACTGCTTGACGGCCAGATAGAGCAGATACAGCACACCAAACCACTTGATGGCCTGGAACGCCGTGGCGGACGCTGCCAGCACGGCCCCGACGCCCGCGGCGATGATCACGATCTGCAGGAGCAGCCCCAACTGCAGGCCAATTGTATTCCAGTAACCGCGCAGGAAACCGTGCTGCAGGCCGCTGGACATTGACGCAATGGCCCCGGCACCCGGTGAAAGGCTGATGATCCAGCACGCAGCAAAAAAGGCCAACCAGGTTTCCAGCAACATACGGACCTCGACGCTTGAATAGGGACAGCCTAAGGTAAAGCGGCGCAGCGAATTTGGCTATGGGCCTGTGACGGCGGCCCGGCATCGCGCCGCAGCGTCAGCCCAATGCCTCGAGTTGTGCCTGCATGTCTTCGAGCAGCTCCAGCGCTTCCATCCACTGCTCCTCCAGCTCGCTCTCGCGAACCTTGAGCTTGGCCTGCTGGGCAAGCTGATCGCGCAATTCATCCTTGCGCGCGGCTTCGTAGAGCGCGCTGTCGGACAAGGCCGCTTCTATCTTCGCCAGCTTCTCGTGCACCTCACCCAGATCGCGCTCCAGCTTGTCGGCCTGGCGTTTGTGCGGGGCCAACTGCTGACGCAAGGCAGCGGCAGCCTGGCGCTGGGCTTTCTTGTCGGTCTTGTCGGGATTGACCGGGGTGTTGCTGGCCGGGGCATGGCGTTGACGATAATCCACCAGCCAGCGCGCGTAGTCGTCCAGATCGCCATCGAAGGGCTCGACCTTGCCATCGGCCACCAGCAGGAAGTCGTCCGTGGTGCTCTTGAGCAAGTGCCGGTCGTGGGACACCACCAGTACCGCGCCACTGAATTCCTGCAAGGCCATGGTCAGGGCCAGGCGCATCTCCAGGTCCAGGTGGTTGGTCGGTTCATCGAGCAGCAACAGGTTGGGCCGCTCCCAGGCGATCAAGGCCAGCGCCAGGCGCGCTTTTTCACCGCCGGAGAAATTCAGCACTGGCTCGTCGATGCGCGCACCGCGGAAATCGAAGCCGCCGAGGAAATCGCGCAGCACCTGTTCCCGCTCGGTAGGCGCCAGGCGTTGCAGATGCAGCAACGGGCTGGCCTTGCTGTCCAGAGAATCAAGCTGGTGCTGGGCGAAATAGCCCACCACCAGATTCTCGCCACGCACCAGGCGCCCGCCGATGGGCGTCAGCTCACCGGCGAGGTTCTTGATGAGGGTCGACTTGCCGGCGCCGTTGGGGCCCAGCAAACCAATGCGCGCACCGGGTGCCAGTTGCAGCTTGACCTTCTCCAACACAGCCTTGTCGCCATAGCCGAGGCGACCTTCGGAGAGGTCGAGCAACGGGCTGGAAATCTTCACCGACTCGCGGAAGACGAAATCGAAGGGCGAGTCGACGTGCGCCGCCGACAGCTCCTCCATGCGCTCCAGGGCCTTGATCCGGCTCTGAGCCTGGCGCGCCTTAGTGGCCTGAGCCTTGAAACGGGCGATGTACTTCTCCATGTGCGCCCGCTGCGCCTGCTGCTTCTCGTAGGCTTGCTGCTGCTGCGCCAGGCGTTCGGCGCGAGCGCGTTCGAAGGCGCTGTAGCCGCCGCGATACAGGGTCAGCTTCTGTTGTTCGACGTGCGCCACATGATCGACCACTTCGTCGAGGAAGTCGCGGTCGTGGGAGATCAACAGCAAGGTACCGGGATAGCCTTTCAGCCAGTCTTCGAGCCACAGGATGGCATCGAGGTCCAGGTGGTTGGTCGGCTCATCGAGCAGCAGCAGGTCGGAGGGACACATCAAGGCCTGCGCCAGGCTCAGACGCATCCGCCAGCCACCGGAAAAATCACCGACCTGACGGTCCATCTGCTCGTTGCTGAAGCCCAGCCCGGCCAGCAGCTTGCGGGCGCGAGCATCGGCGGTATAGCCATCGGCGCTGTCGAGCTCGGCATGCAAACGAGCCTGGGCGGCGCCATCCTGTCGAGCTTCGGCGTCGGCCAGGGCATGCTGCACTTCGCGCAGACGTACATCGCCGTCGAGCACATAGTCGACCGCAATGCGTTCGAGGGTATCGACTTCTTGGCGCATATGGGCGATACGCCAGTCGGCAGGCAGGTAGCAATCGCCCGAGTCGGGCGCAAGCTCGCCGCGCAACAGGGCGAACAGGCTGGATTTGCCGGCACCGTTGGCACCGATGAGACCGGCTTTCTGACCGGCGTGCAGAGTCAGCTCGGCATCTTCTAGCAGACGCTGCGGGCCACGCTGTAAAGTGAGGTTCTGAAGTCGGATCATAATGGCGGCGAAGTCTACCAGCTTCCTTGCCCACTGGCGCGAGTAGCACGATGCACGATGAATTGTGGGAGTTTGCCTTGAAGCTCTATGCCCGACCGGGCATCGAGGCCGCCTGCCTGCAGTTGCAGGCAGAAGGCGCCAATGTGTGCCTGC
Organism: Pseudomonas sp. PS01301; assembly: GCF_029960215.1. Taxonomy (NCBI): domain Bacteria; kingdom Pseudomonadati; phylum Pseudomonadota; class Gammaproteobacteria; order Pseudomonadales; family Pseudomonadaceae; genus Pseudomonas; species Pseudomonas sp. PS01301. The sequence continues at coordinate 8,446 of NZ_JASCPM010000065.1, forward strand.
TGCTGTGCGGCGCCTGGCTGGGTGCCAGAGGCGTGGCCTGTTCGCATGAGCGTGTGATGCTGCTGCAGGCGATCGCCACGCCCTGGCACGATGAGGTCGTGCGACCACTGCGCGAGCTTCGCCAGCAGTGGCGCGCAAAGGCCATGCATGATCCCGAGCTGATGCCGCTGCGTGAATCGATCAAGGCGCTGGAACTCAATACCGAGCGCCAGTTGCTGCAGCGCCTGCACCGCCAAGCCGCTCCGTGGCTCCTTGCCGCGGAACAGTCCAACATGACTTGGCTGCCCGCCCTGCTACCGGCGCCGGCTGCAGGCGTCAGCGATGCATTGCGGACACTGAGCGTGGCAGCCCGCGACACTCAGGCCTCGCTGGACGACGCGCCACCTTTGTCTGGCTGACCGGCCACGGCTTGAGCATCTGACTCGGTTGCGCTCGTATGAACGGCTGCCGCCAGCGACTTGGCGGCGGCAGGCTTCCTTGCAGGCCGGGCGGCAGGCTTGGCAGGCGCCTTCGCTTCGGGCTTGACCGCTGCGCCTGGCGCGGCGAGGGCCTTGCGCGTGGCGCTGCGCGAAACAGCCGGTTTGCTTGCAGTGGCGGCGGCAGCGGCTCGGGTGGTCTTGCTCGCTGCCGGCTTGGCTGCGGCACGCGCGGTCGAAGCTGTCGGACTGGTTTTGGCTGGGGTACGAGCAGCGGGCTTGGCCGCCGAGCTGGCAGGCTGAGTGACGGATGCCGTGGTCACCTTGGGCTTGGTCGAACGGGTTTCGATGGCCTTGCTGGCCGCTTCGCGCACACGACCCACGCCGGCTGCCAGCTTCAGGCTCTCCTGGGCATCGCGCTTGAGCTCGACGATGTAGGCGCGGGTTTCGGCCTGGCGTTCCTTGAGATCGTCGAGCAGCTCCTCGAGTTCGCTCACCGAATCATGCGCCTTGGCCTGTTTCTTTTTCTTGCCGGCGGCAGCGGCGTCCTGCACTTTGGTGCGCGACTTGTGCAGTTTTTCCTGAGCCTTGCCGCGTTGCTTCTCGAGCTTGGCGAGCAGTTTTTCAGCATCGGCCAAGGCTTGGGAACATGCACTTTCAAGGTGCTCGAGCAAACTGCCGGACAGCTGTTGCAGCAAATGCAGCGGGGTGTTTACAGGCTTCTTGTTAGCCGACATAGGTTACCTCCGGGCCGATGGGTTGAGGCTCATACTAGACCTGAGACCGTAGAGCCGCCAGAACATGTTGACCGTACCTGCCAGCCCCCGTTGCGCACTCGGTGGCATAATCGCTCGATGCTCGGTCTGTCTTGTTCTGGAGAACCCCCATGTTGTCTCGCCTGCTGCTGTCGTTGTCCCTGGTGCCGTTGTCGCTGGTGTGGTCGCAAGCGCACGCCGCGCAGGGTACACCGGATGATGGCCACGACCTGGCCTACAGTGTGGGTGCCAGCTTGGGCGAACGCCTGCGTCAGGACGCCCCCGGCCTTCAACTGGACGCCTTGGTCAAGGGCTTGCAGCAAGCCTACCGGCAGGAGCCGCTGGCCTTGAGCGATGAGCGCATGGGCCAGCTACTGGCTCAATACCAGGCGCAGGCGGACAAGGCTGACACCGGCCCGGACACGGAAAAGGCGCAGGCGGCCGAGCGTCGCTTCATGGCCGGCGAGCGGGCCAAGGCTGGTGTGCGGGAGATCTCGGACGGGGTGCTGATAACCGTACTCGAACCTGGGGCAGGCAGCCCTGCCACGGCCGATGAGCGCGTGCAGGTTCAATACATGGGGAGGTTGCCTGACGGCAGCGTGTTCGACCAAAGCAAACAGCCGCAGTGGTTTCGCTTGAACAGCGTCATCGAAGGCTGGCGTACGGCACTGCAGCAGATGCCTACGGGTGCGAAATGGCGCGTGGTGATTGCCTCTGCCCACGCCTATGGTGCCGAGGGCGCAGGGGATCTGATCCCCCCCTACACGCCACTCACTTTTGATATCCAACTGTTGGCCACGGCCCCATAGGGCCGCGTCTGACGCCCATCACGCCTGAGCGACGGATTCTTCCTTGTGGGCGTTGTGCAGCACTTCGATCAGGCAATCTTCGAGCTCGAAGCGTTCGTGCAGCAAGCGCCCCAGCTCCTTGAGCTTTTCCAGGATGACGGCGGCATCGGAGCAGTCGCCCTTGTCGCAGTAGTCGTTGAAGTCGAGGGCTTTCTGGGTGATCTCGTCGATGCGTGGCCAGATCGTATCGGCCAGCTCCAGACCACGCTTGTCGTTGAATGCCTTGGCTTCGTCGGTCAGTTGCTCGTAGATCTCGAAATGGCCTGCCGAGGTGTAGTCGACCAGCAAACCGCAGAAATCCTGAAGCCTCTTGCGATCCTCGACCAGCGCCTGAGGTGTGTCGCCCAGTGCATCGAAGGCCTTGATCAGCTCGTTGCGTTCCTGCAGCCAGCGATCGATCAGCAGGTGAACTCCGCCCCAGCGTTCCTGGGCATTCTTGCAGCTTTCCAACATGATGAGTGCTTCCCTTGTGGGTCATGCCCGGCGTCGCACTCCTGTATCACAGGAAGCAGGGCTCGGACCGATTCGCCGTCTGTGATGGCGAATGTCGATGTACGTGCAGGGGGAGATTATGCCCGTGCGCCAGTGGCATCAAGGTACGCATCGGATAAAGTTCATACAAGTGTTTAATCGTGGCAATACCGGAACGAATGCCGGATTTGCGGGCCTCGCCCCTGTTCCACGATCAAGTGGTGGAACAGGAGCGCATCAGCCTGAGCACTCAGGCCGAAACGGGCTTCAGAGCGGGCGAACCGTGGTCGGCAGCGGCGCGGCCAACAGGCGCTCGTCGAGCAGCCCGAGACCTTCCTGGAACAGCAGGTTGCTGCGCTCGGTATCGCCGAGCTGGGCTAGTAGGCGGGCCAGCTCCGCACAGGTTTCCGGGCTGCGCTGCAGACGCAGGCTGCTTTCCAGGTAATCGCGTGCCTTGCCCCACAGACGGTTCTGCAGACACAGGCGGCCGAGTGTCAGCAACAGCCCGGCGTCATCGGTGTGTTGCTTGAGCCAACCTTCGGCGGTCTGCAACTGGCGCGCCGGATCGTTGCCGATGACCAGGCCGTACAGGCGAGCCAGGTGCGTGTCGTATTGACGCTTCTGCGCGGTACGCAGGACTTCTTCGGCCTGGGTCTGCGCGCCTACCTGCCGCAACTGCTCGGCATAGGCAAGGACCAATGCAGGCTCCTGACGCTGCGCCGAACTCAGTGCCTGCCATGCGCGCTCGAGTGCAGCCAGGCCCGCTTCGCCCTGACCTTGATCCGGTGCCGATACATGCGCGGCCACGCTGAGGTTCTCGCCCCAGGCACGCCGTTCCAGTTCGGCCAGCTCGGCCGCTGGCAAGGCTTTGTCCTTGCGCAGTTGTGGCAGTAGCTTCACCACGGCAGCCCAGTCTCCACGTTGCTGATGCACGCGTTGCAATTGACGCAACACCTGCACATTGCGCGGATGACGCTCGTGCATGGCCTGCAGGGTTTGCAGGGAGCCGTCGCTGTCGCCGCGATCGCTCTGCAGTTGGGCATGGCTCAAGGCAATCGCCAATTCGGCTTGTGGCTGACGTGCCAGGGCCTGTTCGAGCAGGCTGTCGCTGTCTTCGTAGCGGCCCAGCTCGTTGGCTGCGCGGGCTGCGCCCAGGTAATACAGCAGGGGCTGACGTTCGTGTTCGGCAGCGTGCTGCAGGTGCTTCTGAGCGCTGGCCCAGCGTCCTTCGGCCAGGTCCAACTGGCCCTTTTCGATGGCAGCCTGCACGCGGCGACTGCGGTTGCGGCCCGACCATGGATTGACCACGCGGCCGGAGGTAACCACCACGCTGATCAGCAGATAGATGATGAATACCAGCAGCACCAGCACCAGCAAGGCCAGCAACGTGGTCCACAGGCCGGATTCGTAGCGCATCACATGGGGGTAGTCGATCAGCACGTAGCCTGGGTGCTTGGCCACGGCCAAGCCGAGCCCGACCATGGCGGCGATCACCAGAAACAGGATCACGTAGAACCGTTTCATGGCTGGCTCTCCGCAGCGCCTGGCGTGGCTTCGGTCGATTTCTGCAGGCCTTCGACCGGCGTATGGCGGCGTTGCAGGTAGGCCTGGATGGCATTGAGGCTGGCATCCAGATCAGGTGTGGTGACCGACACCGGCTGGCTCTTGAGTGCGGTCAGCTGTTCGATCATGGCTTGGGTGGGGCCGTTTTCGCGGTTGAACCCTGCGATGAGAATGCTGCGTGCGTCATCCAGCGCTTGCGTATAGACCTTGCCCTGACCGTTGAGCGCGGCCCATTGCGCCTGTTCCAGTGCAAGGCTCAGGGCCAGGCGAACCTGGTTCAGGCTTTGCCCGGCCAGCAACGGACGGATGCTGTCATCGGGGTTGAAGTCGACGCGGAAGAACCCGGAAATCTTGTTCCACCACTGACGCCAGCGGGTCTCGCCTTCAGGCGAAGTGCCTTGCGCGGCGTCGGCGGCTGCCTGAAATTCCGGGGCCAGGGCCGTCAACTGCGTTGCCTGCTCGCGCAGTGCGCTCAACTGCAGGAACAAGCCGGTGCGGTCGGGCTGGGTTGTGCCTTGCAGCGACGCCAGGCTACGGGTCAATTGTTCGCGGGCGGCGAAGGCTTGTGGGTCATCCTGCTCGCGCAGGATTTCATCGGCACCCTGCACCAGTGCCTTGGCGCTGGTGACATCCTGCAGCGCAGACAGACGCAGGCTGGCCAGGCGCAGCAGATGCTCGGCCTCGGCCAGGCGCCAGTCCTTGCGGCTGGCACCCAGCACGGTTTCCAGGCGTTGGCTCAGACGCTGCTGGTCGCCCTGCAACTGCGCGACCAGACGGCGGCGATCTTCCAGTTCGTTGGCATCAGGCAACTGCGCCAGGTCGGCGCTGAGTTGCCGTTCGTTGTGCTCCAGGGTCAGCGTCTGCGTGGCGAGCCCTTCGATCACTCGCGACTGCTGCTGATGACCGGCCGTGAGCGTGCGCACCTGCCACACGCCCCACCCTGCGGCAGCGAGGCCAGCGGCGGCCAGCAGCAGCGCGATGATCGCCAAGCCATTGCCATTGGCCGAGCGCTGAGGCGGCACGGCGGCTGGCTGTTCGAAAGGCGCCTTCGGGGCGCTCTGCGTCTCGTCTTTGGGCAAGGCTGTTTCGCTCACGTGTCCATCCTTTGCATTGGGGCGCGCCCGCCAGGCTGGCGGTCGCGCCTTACGATCTGGGTGCGGTCTGCGTGTGCAGCGCCGCCAGCAACGCCGAAGTGCTGGCACCTCGGCAATCCACAACATTCAAAGCGCCAGCGTCACGCGCCAGCGCCGCCACCCGCGGGCTGGGCACAAACAGTGGCAGGGCGCGGATCGCCGGCCACTGCTCACCTGCCAACTGGTGCAAGTGTTGAAAACCCTGCCCACTGCTGACCACCACGGCGTTCAAGCGTTCCGATTCGATACGGGTCGCCAGCGTACCCGGCGGGTAGACCGGAATGCTGCGTCGATACAGTTGCAGATACTCCACCGCTGCGCCTTGGTCGCGCAAGTGTTCGGCCAGCGCCTCGCGTCCACCCTCGCCACGAATGATCAGCACACTTGGATGAGGGCTGATCAAGGCGGTGCGCAATTGGGCCAGATTCAGCAGGGCTTCGCTATCGTCTCCTGTTTCAGGATACGTCACGTGCAGCCCGCGCTCTTCGAGAATGGCTGCCGTGCCAGCGCCGACGCTGAACCAGGCAGTCTGGCCAAGGCTGGCAGGTGCTTGCTGCAGTGCCAGGCGCGCGGCGGGTTTGCTGACCACGATCACTGCGTCGTATTGACCAAGGTTGGCCAGCATTTGCCGCTGGCTATCACTCGACGGCAGAGGCTCGATTGCCAGAAGCGGCAAGCTTGCTGCGAACACACCCTCTTCGCGCAGCGCCTGAGTTTGCTGCGCGCACTCGTCGGTGGGCCGTGTCAGCAACACTCGCCAAGGGTTCAAGGATGACCTGCCTCGCCGTACACCGCACGCAGGATGTCGTCGGCGCCCTGCTCCAGCAACGCCTCGGCCACCTGTACGCCCAGCTGTTGCGCATCGGCCAGTGGTGCCCGTGCCTGGGCATGCAGCAAACGCTGCCCGGCTGGATCGCCCACCAGGCCGCGAAGCCAGATCTGTTCGCCTTCGAGCACCGCATAGCAGGCGATGGGCACCTGGCAGCCACCGTTGAGGTGCTTGTTCAGGGCACGCTCGGCGCTGACGCGGAATTCGGTATCGCGATGATGCAACGGCCCCAGCAGCGCATGGATCTCGCTGTCGTCCGTCCTGCATTCGATACCGACCGCGCCCTGGCCGCCTGCAGGCAGGCTATCCTCGACGCTGATGCTGGTGGTGATGCGATTTTCGAAGCCTAAGCGGATCAGGCCGGCGGCGGCGAGGATGATCGCATCGTATTCACCGGCATCGAGTTTGGCCAACCGGGTATTGACGTTGCCCCGCAGGAAGCGGATCTGCAAGTCGGGGCGGCGCGCCAGCAGTTGGGTTTGACGACGCAGGCTGGAAGTGCCGACGACACTGCCGGGCGGCAACGCTTCCAGGCTGTCCCAGGCATTGGAAACGAAGGCATCGCGAGGGTCTTCCCGTTCGCAGATGCAGTACAGACCCAGCCCTTTGGGAAAGTCCATCGGCACGTCTTTCATCGAATGCACAGCGATGTCTGCCGTGCCTTCGAGCAAGGCAGTTTCCAGTTCTTTGACGAACAGCCCCTTGCCGCCGATCTTCGACAATGGCGAATCGAGCAGCTTGTCGCCGCGACTGACCATCGGGACCAGACTGACCTGAAGACCGGGATGGGCCTGCTCCAGTCGAGCCTTGACGTACTCGGCCTGCCACAGGGCAAGGGCACTTTTACGGGTGGCGATGCGGATTTCGCGAATGGGCATGAATCGATCCGTATGAAGATTAGCGGACGATGATACCAGCTGTGCGGCAGGCCGCGCCCAGTCAGCCGGACTGGGCGCGG
>NZ_JASCPM010000066.1:0-14995 GCF_029960215.1 Pseudomonas sp. PS01301
GCGTGGGGGCGGACGCGGCTTGCGCCGCTGCAACAGGAGCGCGTGTCTGTGTAGCAGCGGCGCGAGCCGCGTCGGCGGTCGTGCGGTGCCTCTGGATTACCCCGAGGCGTTACAGGACTTCCAGCAGTTCCACGTCGAACACCAGCACGCTGTGTGGCGGGATGCTACCGACGCCTTGGGCGCCGTAGGCCAGTTCGCTAGGAACATGCACGCGCCATTTGCTGCCGGCAGGCATCAGTTGCAGGGCTTCGGTCCAGCCAGCGATCACGCCGTTGACCGGGAACTCGGCCGGCTCGCCACGGTTGTAGGAGCTGTCGAACACAGTGCCGTCGGTCAGGGTGCCGTGGTAGTGAACGCGCACGGTGCTGTCGCCGGACGGCTTGCTGCCTTCGCCGGTGCTCAGCACTTCGTACTGCAGGCCACTGGCCGTGGTGGTGATTTCGGCACGCTTGGCATTTTCTGCCAGGTACGCCTTGCCTTCGCCTGCTGCGGCTTCGGCCTTGGCCTGCTGCTCGGCCTGCATGATATCGCGGATGACCTTGAAGCTGGCATTCAGCTCTTCTTCGCTCACACGGCTCTCATGGCCACGGAACGCGTCGGTCAGGCCAACCAGAATGGCTTCCAGGCTTACGCCCGGTGGCGGGTTGTCGCGCAGCTGGCCGCCCAACTGGCGGCCAATGCCATAGCTCACGCGGGTTTCGTCGGTCGACAATTGTACTTCGGACATCACACTGCTCCGCTGCGGGGCCGCGCCAGGGTCTTCATGCGGGGATGAAGGGCGCGCCCGGATAAAAGGGCGAGCAGACTAGCACACTGCGTGCCCGCACTTCAGCAGCGCGGGCTGTGCCAGCGCGCGGCACAGGTGGACTCAGTGCTTGGTCAACTTATCCAGATAGCCCATGGCGAAGGCCGAGACGACGAAGGTCATGTGGATGATCACGTACCACATCAGATACTGCGGTTCGATGTTCTTGGCATCCATGAACACGCGCAGCAGATGGATGGAGGAAATGGCCACGATCGAAGCGGCGACCTTCATCTTCAGGGAAGAGGAATCCATCTTGCCCAACCAGCTGAGCTTCTCTACGCCATCTTCGATATCCAGTTGCGAGACGAAGTTTTCGTAGCCGGAAATCATCACCATCACCAGCAGGCCGCCCACCAGTGCCATGTCGATGAGCGAAAGCAGCACCAGAATCACTTCGGATTCGGCCATAGCGAAGATGTTGGGCAGGACGTGGAAGATTTCCTGGAAGAATTTCAGGGCCAGCGCCAGCAGTCCCAGCGACAGGCCGACGTAGATCGGCGCCAGCAACCAGCGCGAGGCGTACATGGTTTTTTCGATGAAGCGTTCCATTGAGGCTCACAGGGTGGTGGAAATTGGAGGCGATTATAGCCACGCGCAGGACAAAGCACGACGTGCGACGGTGTGTCGCAACCGTGTGCAATGCAGGCAGATCAGTGTTCGGGGAGCCGGTAGCGAACGCTCGGCGTGCCACGAAGCCCATTGAGTGCACGCAACTGGCGTTGCAGGTGCACGGCCCACATCTGCGGGTCCTCGCTGAGGCTGTAACCGTGCAGCGTCAGGCTGTCGACGATGGCTTCGAGCACGGCTTCGGCAGCCAGCGGGCCATGGAAAGGGCCCTGCGCCTTGAGTGCGCTGGGTTGCTCACCCGCCATGCCGGCAGCGAACAACAGCGTCCACAGGCCATTCTCACCCGCCAGCGGACGAACACTGCATTCGATCCGGGTCATCAGTCCCAGGCATTGACGGTTGAGGCTCAGGCTGCGGGCCATGGCCACCCTCCTCTGGCATACACCATTGCCCCAGAGAGCCGGGGGCGGCTCGCGAGGGGTCATGATTGGAGCATAGAAGGGATTGACCGCTGGCCCTGGTTCAGCTGACGGGTGGCTCTGCCCGCCAGCTGTCCCGTACCTTATAGGGATCTACACCGTCGGCCGGACCTCGACCAGTTCTTCCAGCGCCTGTTCCTTTTCAGCTTCCTTGAGGTCTTCTTCGCTGATCATTTCCGCGATGACTCGCAGCCGCTCCACCACACGGGCGTTGATGCTGCCCTCGGGGAACGCGCCGTTCTCGTCGGGCTCACCGGCAGGCTCGCCCGCCAGCAGGCTCAGCGCCTCGTCGGCCTGGCGCACGGCGTAGACGTGGAACTTGCCGTCGCGCACCGCCTGCAGGACCTTTTCGTCGAGCATCAGTGTGGCCACGTTGGCCTGGGGAATGATTGCGCCCTGCTCGCCGGTCAGGCCACGGGCCTCGCACAGACGGAAGAAGCCCTCGATCTTCTCGTTGACGCCTCCCACAGCCTGCACTTCACCGAACTGATTGATCGAGCCGGTGATCGCGAAACACTGCTTGAGCGGCATCTTCGACAGCGCCGAGATCAAGGTGCAGGCCTCGCCCAGAGACGCGCTGTCGCCATCCACGTACCCGTAGGACTGCTCCAAGGCGATGCTGGCAGAAATGGCCAGGGGAAACTCCTGCGCGTAGCGGCTGCCCAGGTAGCCGGTGAGGATCATCACGCCCTTGGAGTGGATCGGCTGGCCCAGGTTGACCTCGCGTTCGATGTCGACGATGCCGCTGCCGCCCGGGTACACCGTGGCCGAAATACGCGCCGGGACACCGAACGCCGAATCGCCCACTTCCAGTACCGTCAGCCCGTTGCACTTGCCCACCGCAGCGCCGGTGGTGTCGATCAGGATGATGCCGGCCAGCATGTCGTCGAGGATACGCGCCGAGACCCGACCGGTGCGGGTCGCCTTGGCCTTGAGCGCGCGCTCGATGTGACCGGCGTCGGTGCGCTCTTCGTTGGCCAGGTGGCGGATGAAGTCCGCCTCGCTGACCAGCTGGAACAGATCACCGATGCGTGCCGACAGACGCCCCTGGTTTTCCGCCAGGCGAGCACTGTACGTGGCCAGGCGCGCAACGGCGTCACCGGTCAGCGGCGCCATGCCCTCCTCCGAGGTGCGGGTCTTGAGCAGCTGGGCGAACTGCTCCAGGCTCTCGTCGACCATGGGGATGTCTTCATCGAAGTCCACCAGGACGCGGAACATCTCCTGGAAGTCGGGATCGTGATCCTGCAGCGCGTAATACAGCTGACGAGCGCCGATGATGATGACTTTTACCTGCAAGGGGATCATCTGCGGTGTCAGCGTGACGGTGGCCAGGCGCCCGAACTCGCCCAGTGGCGATTCCATCTTCAGCTTGCGCGATTGCAGGGCGCGCTTGAGCGCATCCCAGACGAAGGGTTCACCCAGCATCTTCTCGGCTTCCAGGATCAGGAAGCCACCGTTGGCGCGGTGCAGTGCGCCGGGGCGCAGCTGCTTGTAGGTGGTGTAGAGCGCGCCCTGATCGGTGCTGTATTCGATCCGGCCGAACAGGTTGTCGTAGGTGGGGTGCGGTTCGAACACCACCGGCGCGCCACCGCTCTGGTGATGACCGACGACCAGGCTGGGGCTGTACTGTTCTTCCAGCAGCTTGCGGGCCTGGGCGTCGGCCTTGCTGTCATCGACCAGCTGCTCGACCACGGTCTTGAGCAGGTTGACCTGGATGGCCTGCAGGTAGCCGCACACGGCGGCGTTCTCGGCATACTTTTCCGACAACGGCGCCAGCAGCGGTTGCAGGGCCAGGGTGATGGTCTCTTCGTTGAGCTGGCGCAACTGGTTGCTCGACTCGCGCTTCCACTGCGGCAGGCTGGCCAGTTCTTCGTTGAGACGCTCTTCCAGATTGGAAATGTCGGTGTGAAAACGCTCGCGGTCAGCCTCGGGCAACTGGGCGAATTCGGCTTCGTCCAGGGCCTTGCCGTCGAGCATCGGAGTAAAGGCAATGTTGCTGCTGTCGCGGTACAGGGCGATGTCCTTTTCCAGCGACAGCTTTTCGATCACATCCAGGGCGCGGTCATAGCGCTGGTTGAACGCACGGTCGATGGCGCTCTTGCGTTGCTGGTAGGACGGGTGCTCGAACACCGCCGGAAAGGTCGCCAGCAGGTTGTCGATGAGTGCACCAATGTCGCCGATGAAGGCGCCGGCACTGCCGGGCGGCAGCTCGAGGGCGCGGGGTTCGCGCGGCTCGTCGAAGTTGTTGACGTAGACCCAGTCGGCCGGGGTTTGCAGGCGCTTGCCTTCGGCCTTGAGGTAGCGTTTGACGAACGAGAAGCGGCCGGTGCCGGGCTCGCCCATGACGAACACGTTGTAGCCGGGACGCGGCATGGCGACACCGAATTGCAAGGCCTCGACGGCGCGTTCCTGACCCAGCACGCCACGAAAGGGCTCCAGGTCGTTGGTGGTGGTGAAGTTGAACTGTTCAGCTGAAAACGGGCGGGTCAGTGCCTCGGGCGCAAGACGCAGGCTGGCAGCTACAGAATCGGGCATCGGGCATCCTTACTTCGGCGGGACAGATGCTGTCATTCTGGGCGCTTCTGTAGCGACGGCGCAAGCTGCACCGGGGCTTGCCGAGCGAGGCTGCAACTTAGTCATTTCGTGCGGAACTGCAACGCTTGCCTAAACTCCAAGTTACGCGGTCGGCCCAATAACCGACCCGTCCTGGTTCGCCAGGCATTAGACCCTCAGTAAGCACATCAAAAAGAGAACAACGCTATGAAACGGATTCTGCTGGGTACTCTGTTCGCCGCCGTCTCGATCAACGCCATGGCGCAAGCGCCCGGTGGTCCGGATTGCGGTTGGGGCAACATGTTGTTCGAAGGCCAGCGCGGCACGCCTGCGCACTTCCTGGCTTCCACCACCAACGGCACTTCGGGCAACGCCACCTTCGGCATGACCTCGGGCACCAACGGTTGCTCGACCAACGCGGCACTGACCTACGGCGGTAAATCCTGGATTGCCATGAATGGCATGATGGACGAGCTGTCCGAAGACATGGCCAAGGGCCAAGGCGAAGCACTGACCACCTATGCCGTGGTACTGGGCGTCGCTCCCGAAGACCGCGCCTACTTCCAGTCGGTCACCCACGAGCACTTCCAGCAGATCTTCAGCAGCGCCGACAGCACCGCTGAAGACGTGCACAGCAACACCATCGCCGTTCTGAAAAACGATCCACGTCTGGCCAAATACGCCACCCAGGCTTAAGCTCGACCCGCCCGCTCCTTTCGGGGCGGGCATCCCCCCTTTTCCGATTTCGCCGAACTAGTTGCCGACCATGCTCAAACGCCTTGCCTCCCTGGCGCTCTGCGTGTGCGCCCCGCTGCACGCCGCTCCGCACATCGACGCTCAGCGTCTGCAACAATTGGCGAACGATCCCTACTGGATTTCCGTCGGCCACTACGAGCGCGGCAAGCTCGGCGGCTGGCGCAGCTATGTCGATGACCGCAAATTCTTTCTGGCCGACGACGGCGCGCACCATCCGGACGCCGAACTGCAGGCTACGCTGCAGGCAATCTATGCACCTGCGGCCACCGGCGACAAGCATGCGCAGTGTGTGTTTCCTGCGCGCACCCGCTGGCTGCGGCAACAACTGGGTCTGACTGACCTGCCGACCGTGGAGTGTGCCGAATTCACCAAGTGGTTCTCGGACGTGGCGCCCCACAGCGCCGTGCTGATTTTCCCGGCGGCGTACCTGAACAGCCCTTCCTCGATGTTCGGGCACACCCTGTTGCGCATCGATCAGGCCGATGTGCAGAGCAACAACACTGCCTTGCTCAGCTATGCGATCAACTTCGGCGCCTACGTCGAAGGCAGCGACAACAGCATTTTGTACGCCTGGAAGGGGCTGGCTGGCGGTTATCCGGGCTTGTTCGCCCTGGTGCCCTACCAGGAAAAGCTCTCCGAGTACCGCAGCCTGGAAAACCGCGACCTGTGGGAGTACCGGCTCAACCTCACACCTGAAGAGACCGGGCGCATGGTCGAGCATGTGTGGGAACTCAAGCAGGTGCAGTTCGATTATTTCTTCTTTGACGAAAACTGCTCGTATCGCCTGCTCGAACTGCTTCAGGTGGCCCGGCCGGGCCTGGACCTGACTTCGCAGTTCCCCCTGACCGCCATTCCCACGGACACCGTGAAAGCGGTGAAAGCGGCCGGCCTGGTCGAGAAGATCGATTACCGTGCGTCCCGCGAGCGGGAACTGCTCGAACGCGCCAAACCGCTGGACAGCAGCGAGCAGCAATGGGTGCAGAGGATCGCCGCCGATACGGCGCAGATCGACAGCGAAGGCTTCCAGGCCTTGGGCAAGGATCGCCAGGCGTTGATCCAGGATGCCGCCTTCCGCTTGGAACGCTACCGGGCCACCGGCCAGGAGCGCGATCCGGCGCGGACCCAGCGCAGCTTCCAACTGCTGCGTGCGATCAATCGCAATCCGCCACCGCCGCTGGCCATCGACCGTCCCGGCTTGCCCGAGGACGGTCATCAGTCGCGGACCTGGAGCGCGGGTGTCGGCACTCGCGGCGATACCGCGTTCGCCGAGTACGGCCTGCGCATGGCCTATCACGACCTCAATGACAACGCCGAAGGCTTTCCGCTCGGCGCGCAGATCGAGATTCTCGGCCTGAAAGTGCGCCAGTACGAAGGCAACAAATGGCAGGTGCAGCAACTGGATCTGGCCACCATCCGCTCGCTGACGCCGCGCAACGAGCTGCTGCAGCCGCTGTCTTGGCAAGTGACCGGCGGTCTGGAACGGGTGCTGGGCAAACACGGTGACGAGAACCTGGTCTCCCATGTCAATGGCGGCGCCGGTGGCACCTGGCAGCTCAGCGAACAGGTGCTGGGCTTCGCCCTGGGCACGGTGCGGGTGGAGCACAACAACGACTTCGCCCAGTTCGTCGCGCCAGCGGCAGGGTTCAACAGCGGTGTGCTGTGGAAGAACGCCCTGGGCAACTTCAGCCTCGAAGGCAAGGGCGACTACTTTACCAATGGCGAGGTGCGCCGCAGCCTGAGCCTGAACCAGCAGTGGGAAGTGTCCCGTAACCTGGGGCTGCGCCTGAGCGCGCAACGCGATTTCAGCCATCTGAGCTCGCCACGCAACGAGGTCATGCTCGAGGTCAAGTGGTACCACTACTAGCCGGGTGCTTGGCTCTCCCTGGAAGCGTTCGAGGCAACGGTGGCGAATGCAACTATGACCGGATATTGCGGCCTAACCTGTACAAGCAGTGGTTACTGTAGGAGTCATGCTGGCTTGCGACACCTGGCTGCGGCCATGGGTTGTCTTTGGATTCGCGGCACTCCTGCGCTCAGGGCGATCAATACCGCCCCATAAGGGAGGAATATCATGAGCAGGGCATTCGTCAATGAAGACCACGCTGCCGCTCAGGCGACGCAACCCGTTGAACGCCTGATCAGCACCCAGCCCAACTACGTGACCGCCAGTGGGCTGGCCCAGCTGCAGGCGCGGGTTACGGAAGTGCAGATCCTGCAGGCCGAGCAGACGGCGATGGGCGAGCGCGCCGATCGCCAGCGCATGGCCGATCTGGAGCGGGACATGCGTTACTACCAGCACCGCCTGCAGCATGCTCAGGTGGTAGCGCCCATCACCTCTACGGCAAAAGTGCAGATCGGCAGCTGGGTTACCTTTGCCGACGATCAAGGTGTCGAGCAGCGTGTGTGCCTGGTAGGCGAGGATCAAGCGGATGCGGGCGTTGGCCTGATCAACTGGGCCTCGCCGCTGGGTCGGGCACTGTTGGGTGCGGAAGTGGGTGAAGAGCGCGTCTGGCGACGTCCGGCGGGCGATCTGACCGTGGAAATCACGGGTATTCAGACAAGCCCGTGAGCGACTGAACGTTTGCAGTCGTCAGACAGAAAAATGGGGCCCTTTTCAGGGCCCCATTTTCATTTACGCCAGCTTCTTGTGACGAACACGGTGCGGCTGAGCAGCCGCCTCACCCAGGCGTTTCTTGCGATCGGCCTCGTACTCGGTGTAGTTGCCTTCGAAGAACACCGCTTGGGAGTCATCCTCGTAGGCCAGGATGTGCGTTGCCACGCGGTCCAGGAACCAGCGATCGTGAGAGATCACGATGGCTGCGCCCGGGAAGTCCAGCAAGGCTTCTTCCAGCGAGCGCAGGGTTTCCACGTCGAGGTCGTTGGACGGTTCGTCGAGCAGCAGGACGTTGCCACCCTCCTTGAGAGTCAGCGCCAGGTGCAGGCGACCGCGCTCACCACCGGAAAGGTCCTTGACGAACTTCTGTTGATCGCCGCCCTTGAAGTTGAACCGGCCGACATAGGTGCGTGAAGGGATTTCGTAGTTGCCGATGCGGATCTGGTCGGAGCCGTCGGAAATCTGCTGGAACACCGACTTGCTGCCGTCCAGGTCGTCGCGGCTCTGGTCGACACAGGCCAGTTGCACGGTTTCGCCGATTTCGATGGAGCCCGAATCCGGCTGTTCCTTGCCCATGAGCATGCGGAACAGGGTCGATTTACCCGCACCGTTACCACCGATGACGCCGACGATCGCGCCCTTGGGCATGGCGAACGACAGGTTGTCGATCAGCACGCGGTCGCCATAGCCCTTGGTGACGTTCTTGAATTCGATGACCTTGTCACCCAGGCGCGGACCGGCCGGGATGTAGATCTCGTTGGTTTCCGAACGCTTCTGGAATTCCTGGGACTGCATTTCCTCGAAGCGCTGCAGGCGCGCCTTGGATTTGGACTGGCGGGCCTTGGCGCCTTTGCGCACCCATTCCAGCTCTTCCTTCATGGCCTTTTCATGGGCCGACTGCTGCTTGGATTCCTGAGCCAGGCGATCGGACTTGGCTTCGAGCCAACCCGAGTAGTTGCCTTCGTAGGGGATGCCGGCGCCGCGGTCGAGCTCGAGAATCCAGCCGGCGACGTTGTCGAGGAAGTACCGATCGTGGGTGATCGCCACCACGGTGCCGGGGAAATCGTGCAGGAAGTGCTCCAGCCAGGCCACGGAATCGGCGTCCAGGTGGTTGGTCGGCTCGTCGAGCAGCAGCATGTCGGGGGCCGACAGCAGCAGGCGGCACAGGGCCACGCGGCGCTTCTCGCCACCGGACAGATGCTCGACCTTGGCATCCCAGGCCGGCAGGCGCAGGGCATCGGCGGCGACTTCCAGCTGGCGCTCCAGGTTGTGGCCATCGCTGGCCTGCAGGATGGCTTCGAGCTTGGCCTGTTCGGCGGCCAGCTTGTCGAAGTCGGCATCCGGCTCGGCGTAGGCGGCGTAGACTTCGTCCAGGCGAGCCTGGGCGTCCTTGATCACGCTGACCGCTTCCTCGACCACTTCACGCACGGTCTTGGTCGGGTCCAGCTGAGGTTCCTGAGGCAGGTAGCCGACGTTGAGCTCGGGCATCGGCCGGGCTTCGCCGTCGAATTCCTTGTCGACACCGGCCATGATCTTGAGCAGGGTGGATTTGCCCGAGCCGTTCAGGCCGAGCACGCCGATCTTGGCGCCGGGGAAAAAGGACAGCGAGATGTTCTTGAGGATTTCCCGCTTCGGCGGAACGACTTTGCTCAGCCGATGCATGGTGTAGACGTATTGAGCCATGGAATGAACCTGGATAAAGAAGGTGCGAGATAGAGGATGGAAGCTTGGGCCCCCGCAAGGTGTTCAAAGCTACCGGAATGCGGGAGTCAGGGCAAACCAGTGCGTGCCTGGGCGATGGTCTGCAGGGGTGGTGGATCGCGGCGCGGTACGGTGGCGTCTGCTGACGCGGCTTGCGCCGCTGCTACATGGACTGGGCACGCCTTGCGCGGCGCGCGGCGCCGCTACAGAAATCTAGCCGGATTTGGGCGCTACAGCTTATAGTGCGAGGTGTAACACGCATGATTCATGTGCCCATGCCTGGGTACACGCCTATGCCTGCCCACGACTGTCATATCGCAGGATGCTCAGTTTGCCCAATCTCAATCAGCCGTCCTCCTTGCGCCCGCCTGTCCAAGGGTCAGGTACTCCGCTGCACGGCACGTTGAAGGGCGCGCTGGCATTACTGGTGTTGATGCTGCTGATGCTGCTGTTCTGGCAATTGTTCGATCAGTTCCAGCGCACTCAGGCAGACCAACGCCAGCACAGCATCGACTCCAGTGCGGACCTGGCCGATCACGTCAACCTGAACATGGCGCTCAATGCGCAGATCGTGCTCAACCAGTTGCTCACCACCCAGCCCTTCCCCAGCGCCCGGGAACGTGCCGAAACCGTTACCCGTGTGCGTCGCTCGGTGCCCGAGCTGCAAAGCCTGGCCTGGCTCAGCGGCGATGCCCGAATCATCGCCGACACCTTGATCGAAGCGAACGACGATGCTTTCATCACCGTTCTGGTCAGCCGCCTGGATGGCGACAGCCACTACTACACCAACAGCACGGCGGCAGACCTGGTCTATCTGTTGATCCGCCAGCCCGGTGAAAACACCAATGGCTACTGGTTGCTGCGCATGAGCCCGATCGTCATCAGTCGGCTCATTCACCAGGTCGAGCGTGGGCAGAACCCTGGCTGGGTCTTGGAAAACCATGTCGACAAGCACGTCATCAACCGCACCGACCCTGCCCCGATCAGCGCCTCCGAACTGAGCACCACCGAGCTGAACCAGAGTGTGCTGGTCACCCAGCTGAGCCATAGCGACTGGCAACTGCGCAGCCTGTTCGACGCCCGTCAGGCACGCTTGGCACTGCTGCCACCGCTGGTGGGTAAATGCCTGCTGGGCCTGCTGATTTCGCTGGTACCGTTGCTGGCGCTGTTGAGCATGCGCCGCCGCCAGCGCGAACTCAACGAAGAGCGTCGGCGCTATCGGGACATCTTCGAGGGCGCCGGCGTGGCGCTGTGCGTGCTCGATCTATCAGGTGTGCTGCCGTTGTTCGAACGGGTGGGGTTGAACGAGCGCACCGATCTTGGGCGGTGGCTGGAGGACAATCCGGCAACCCGTCAGGAGCTGTTGCAGGCACTGCGCATCACCGAAGTGAACCACGTTGCCCTGCGCGTGCTGCAGGTGCACACGAACGACCAGGCGTGGCGCAAGCTGATCGAAGGCTGGTCGGACCGGGCCACTGGCATCGGCCATCAATTGATCGGGGCCCTGCTGCAGCGCCAGCAGCAATTGGAGCTGGAAATCCGTCTCGACAATCAGCAGGGCCACGATCAGTACCTGTGGGTGACGGTGCGTTTTCCCGAACACGCCAAGGATTACCACGCGGTCATTCTCAGTATCACTGACGTCACCAGCCACAGGACCGCGAGCGAATCGCTGCGCCAAAGCGAAAAACGCCATCGCATGCTCGCCGAAAGCATCAGCGACGTGATCTTTTCCACCAACAACCGCATGGAGCTTAACTACGTCAGCCCTTCGGTGCAGACGGTGCTGGGCTTCGACGCGGACTGGGTGATGCAGAACGGCTGGCAGGGCATGCTGGCCAATCCTGCACAGCTGACGGGTATCAACGCGCTGCTGACCCAGGTCCACCAGGCGCTGCATGCGCCGGCCGAGCTGGCCGCCCTGCGCAGCGACCTCAAGACTCAGGTGTTCATGTTCGACTGCCTGCGCAACGACGGGCGCAAGATTCCCATCGAGCTACGCCTGGTGTTGATCTGGGACACCCAGGGGACTTTCGAAGGCATTCTGGGCGTGGGTCGCGACGTCAGCCAGCAACGTCGCGCCGAAAAGGACCTGCGCATGGCCGCCACGGTGTTCGAGCATTCGACGTCGGCGATTCTGATCACCGATCCGGCGGGCTACATCGTGCAGGCCAACGAGGCCTTCAGCCGTGTCAGCGGTTATGCCGTGGCCCAGGTGCTGGACCAGTTGCCGAACATGCTGACCGTGGATGACCAGCAGGAAGCGCACCTGCGTTACGTGCTCAAGCAACTGCAACAGCGCGGCACCTGGGAAGGCGAGGTCTGGCTCAAGCGGCGCAACGGCGAGCACTACCCGGCCTGGGTCGGCATCACCGCGGTACTCGACGACGAAGGCGACCTGGCCAGCTACGTGTGTTTCTTCAGCGACATCAGCGAGCGCAAGGCCAGTGAGCAGCGCATTCATCGCCTCGCCTACTACGATGCCCTGACCCACCTGCCCAACCGCACGCTGTTCCAGGACCGCCTGTACAACGCCCTGCAGCAGGCCGAGCGCCAGCAGTCGTGGGTGGTGCTGATGTTCCTCGACCTCGACCGCTTCAAGCCGATCAACGACTCCCTCGGCCACGCCGCCGGTGACCGCATGCTCAAGGACATGGCCACGCGTCTGCTGGGCTGCGTCGACGATGACGACACGGTGGCGCGCATGGGCGGCGACGAGTTCACCCTGCTGCTGCAACCGCGGGCCACCCGCGAGCTGGCCTTGAACCAGGCCATTCATGTGGCAGAGCAGATTCTCGGCAGCCTGGTCAAACCCTTCGTGCTGGAGGGCCGCGAGTTCTTTGTCACCGCCAGTGTGGGCATCGCCTTGAGCCCTCAGGACGGCAGCGAACTCAGCCAACTGATGAAAAACGCCGACACGGCCATGTACCACGCCAAGGAGCGTGGCAAGAACAACTTCCAGTTCTACCAGGCCGACATGAACGCCACGGCGCTGGAGCGTCTGGAGCTGGAAAGCGACTTGCGCCACGCCCTGGAACAACAGGAATTCGTGCTGTACTACCAGCCGCAGTTCAGCGGCGATGGCAAGCGCCTGACCGGTGCCGAGGCCTTGTTGCGCTGGAATCATCCACGCCGTGGCCTGGTGCCGCCGGTCGAGTTCATTCCGGTGCTCGAAGAGCTTGGCCTGGTAGTAGATGTGGGCGACTGGGTCCTGGCCGAGGCTTGTCGCCAGCTCAAGGCCTGGCATCTGGCCAAAGTGCGGGTGCCCAAGATCTCGGTGAACATCTCCGCGCGGCAGTTCGCCGATGGTCAGTTGGGCAATCGCATCGCCCGAATGCTGGAAATCACTGGTCTGCCACCGGCGTGCCTGGAGCTGGAACTGACCGAGAGCATCCTGATGCGCGAGGTCAACGAAGCCATGATGATTCTCGACACTTTGAAGAATCTCGGCTTGAGCATTGCCGTCGATGACTTCGGCACTGGCTATTCGTCGCTCAATTATCTGAAGCAGTTCCCCATCGACGTGCTGAAGATCGACCGCACCTTCGTCGATGGCCTGCCGTCCGGCGAGCAGGATGCGCAGATTGCGCGGGCGATCATCGCCATGGCGCACAGCCTGAATCTCTCGGTCATCGCCGAGGGCGTGGAAACCCATGAACAGTTGGAGTTCCTGCGCGAGCATGGCTGCGATGAGGTTCAGGGCTACCTGTTCGGGCGCCCGATGCAGGCCCATCGCTTCGAGACTCAGTTCAGCAACGACGCGCTGTTTCTGCTTCAGTGACTACGCGCAGGATCTGACCCCGTAGGAGCGGTCTTTGGCCGCGATGGGTCGATGCGGTGGGTCAGGTGGACTGCGGTGAGGCTTTCGCGGCCGATGACCGCTCCTACGGCATGAGTGGACACAACCAGACATGAAGCCCGCTTGTCCACGCGATGACTGCCTTTCATATGCCAGACAAAAGCCGATGGGGTAGAATGCTCGCCTTTCCCAACATCCCGATCCCTGAGGACCGCCATGTTCAGCCGTAGCCAGACACTCGCCAAGTACGATGCCGATCTCTTTGCCGCCATGGAGCAAGAAGCCCAGCGCCAGGAAGATCACATCGAGCTGATTGCCTCGGAAAACTACACCAGTCCCGCTGTGATGGAAGCCCAGGGCTCGGTGCTGACCAACAAGTACGCCGAAGGCTATCCTGGCAAGCGCTACTACGGCGGCTGCGAGTTCGTCGACGTGATCGAGCAACTGGCCATCGACCGCGCCAAGGAGCTGTTCGGCGCCGACTACGCCAACGTTCAGCCGCACGCCGGCTCCCAAGCCAACAGCGCGGTCTACCTGGCCCTGCTGCAGGCAGGCGATACCATCCTGGGCATGAGCCTGGCCCACGGCGGTCACCTGACCCACGGCGCCAGCGTTTCTTCGTCGGGCAAGCTGTACAACGCCGTCCAGTACGGCATCGATGCCCAGGGCCTGATCGACTACGACGAAGTCGAGCGCCTGGCGCTGGAGCACAAGCCGAAGATGATCGTGGCCGGTTTCTCCGCCTACTCGCAGATCCTCGACTTCCCGCGCTTCCGTGAAATCGCCGACAAGGTCGGTGCCTACCTGTTCGTCGACATGGCCCACGTGGCCGGCCTGGTTGCCGCCGGCGTGTACCCCAACCCGGTGCCGTTCGCCGACGTGGTCACCACCACTACCCACAAGACCCTGCGCGGTCCTCGTGGCGGCCTGATTCTGGCGCGTGCCAATGCCGAGATCGAGAAGAAGCTCAACTCGGCGGTGTTCCCAGGTGCCCAGGGTGGCCCGCTGGAGCACGTCATTGCCGCCAAGGCCGTGTGCTTCAAGGAAGCGCTGCAGCCTGAATTCAAGACCTACCAGCAGCAGGTCGTGAAGAACGCCCAGGCCATGGCCAAGGTGTTCATCGACCGTGGTTTCGACGTGGTTTCCGGTGGTACCGAGAACCATCTGTTCCTGCTGTCGCTGATCAAGCAGGACATTTCCGGCAAGGACGCAGACGCGGCGCTGGGCAAGGCATTCATCACCGTCAACAAGAACTCGGTGCCCAACGACCCTCGCTCGCCGTTCGTGACCTCCGGCCTGCGCTTTGGTACGCCTGCTGTGACCACTCGTGGTTTCAAGGAAGCCGAGTGCCAGGAACTGGCCGGCTGGATCTGCGACATCCTGGCTGACCTGAACAATGAAGCGGTGATCGATGCCGTGCGCCAGAAGGTCCAGGCCATCTGCGCGAAGCTGCCGGTTTATTCGGCGTAAAAACCGATGGCGTTCTTGTAGCAGCGGTGCAAGCCGCGTTGGGCGTCACCGCGTTGTGTCAGATACTGCGCGGGGACCGCCGACGCGGCTTGCGCCGCTGCTACAGGGGGTGCGTTAAGCTTGCGTTTGGTTGCACCGCGTTGTGTCAGATATTTCGCGGGGACCGCCGACGCGGCTTGCGCCGCTGCTACGGGGTTGGGTGTTTTTGTAGCAGCGGCGCGAGCCGCGTCCGGCGTTGCCGGGATGTG
>NZ_JASCPM010000067.1:0-14963 GCF_029960215.1 Pseudomonas sp. PS01301
CGAACTCAGCAGTGAAACGATGCATCGCCGATGGTAGTGTGGGGTTTCCCCATGTGAGAGTAGGTCATCGTCAAGATTCAATTCCGAAACCCCTATCTGCGTGAGCAGGTAGGGGTTTTGTCTTTCTGGCTGATTTTCAGATACTGAGTGTGGAGGGTGCCTGCTCTTGGCTCGGGCGATACCCCATGGCATGGGCGATGCCGTTCCAGTACTGCTCCGTTAGTGTCATGAAATCATAGAAACCGTCTGCCAGCGCTGCGAACTCATCATCGTCGTGACACTCGAGAGTGGCTGTGTGAATCGCCTGTATCTTGTGCTCCTTCTCGGCATTGCCGATATGGACGTAGAAGTACTCGCAATGCTCGTGGAATTCGTCGTTGGAAGCGTAGAGATGCTGGTAGTGCCGCACGCCCTCATACAGGCGGGTGAGCGTGGAAAATGCGAGCCATTCCTGGGCCAACAGTGCGCCCAATGCGCGCTGACAGCCACTTTTCTCAGGCGTGCGGGTGTACAGGGCTTGCTGCTCAGCCACGAACTGGCGAGTGCTTGGCAGGATCAGATCATCGCTCAGCTTTGTCACTGGCGTGTAAGCAACCGCTACTCTGCTCAGGAGATCGGTCAGGAAATTCTCCAACAAATGAATGTGGGCTTTCTGCGGTTGACCGTAGCCGTATTCGGAGTACAGATTCTTGGCAATCTCGACGCGGGCGCAGAGGTTGTCGGTGTGTACCAGCGACAATGCAAGCATTGTCGAAGTCTGCGAAGTTCTTACCAAATAATTCTTCGCAAACAGCGCCAGTTCATCAAAAGACAGCGGGGCGGCCAGCCAGCGTTCATAAAAGGCGTTATTCAAAGCGCCGTGCTGATGTACAGAGGTAGCGAGCTTGGTGATCTCTTCATAATAACCGGACATGCGCAGCTCCTTGTTTGTAACTTGGTGCTTCGAAGTTGTCGTTTGGTTTTTGATGCTGACTAGGCAGTAGCAGTAGAATCCATGGGCTAGGAGGCTCGCACAACTAAAAATAAATGAATCGGCGATTCACCAGAGGTGTATATGGATATCTCGCAATTAAGGATGCTCACCGCTATCTATAAAGCGGGAAGCATCGTCAAGGCCGCCAAATCGGTGCATTGCGTACCCTCGAACGTGACAGCGCGCATGAAGGCCCTGGAGGCCGAGCTCGGATGCTGTCTATTGAATAGACGAGACAAAGGCGTCGAATTAAGCGCCGCTGGAAAGCACCTGCTGACTCATGCAGAAAAGGTGCTGGAGGCATTTTCCGAAGCACAGGCGTGTTTCGATGATACCCAAAAGCTCAGCGGTACGCTCAAAGTGGGGGGTATCGATTCTTTTGTCAGTACCCGCCTGGCCGCCATAGTTGCGGCGTTCACGCGTGAGTATCCCCAAGTGGTATTGGAGATCACTACGGGTACATGTCCGGATCTTGTAGAGAGCGTTGTGGAAGGGAGGCTGGATATTGCCATAGTTGCGTTTGCTCCAGTCAATCCGAAGCTCACTAGTCATAAGATCGCAGGTGAGCGGCCGGTGTTGGTTCATCCACAGGCGTGGTTGCAGCAGGGCCCCTTGGATCTGAACAACCGAAAGCTTCTGGCATGGCCTGAAGGGTGCCCTTTCCAGGCGGTGGCACTGGCCTGGTGCAAGGCGTCGTTGCAGGGTGTGGAGACAGTGGTGTGTGGGAGCTGGGGCGGCATCATGGCGTGTGTCGAGCAGGGGATAGGCATGGCGGTAGTCCCCAGGGGCGTCTACGACAATCATCGAGCATTTCTGAATGTGATGGCGCGCGACGAGCTGGTATTCCCCAGGGTGGACCATTACCTGTTGACCCATAAACGCGCGAGCGGGCATCCAGTTCGGGAAGGGTTCGCGCAACTGGTGTGCGGTGCATCCGTACCCTCGATTTGAGTGTACGGACCTCTTGAGTGTGGGTGTTCTCTATTCAGGTATTGAAGTCGACGGCTGCGTTTGCAGCGCCTGGATACGTACACCGAAGCTCTTGATGCTGGATAAGGTCGCGTTATGGTGGTCAATGATCTGCGCAGCATCGGCATGTGGCTTGGACTGCGTAGTGTGAGCATCGCTGATCAAGGTGATTTCATAACGCAGGCCGTCGACGCTCAGACTAAGCGGTAATGGCTGTTTCTTCCATACGCCTGACCTTACCTGCTGCGACATTTCATGCAGGTGGTTGCATCTGGATCACCACTTTCCCCTTTGCGCGACCATTTCGGACGTGGGCCAGTGCGTCTGCAATCTTCGCGAAGGGATAGACCGTGTCGATCACCGGGGTGATGACACCGCTTTCCACGAGCTGGCTGATGTGTGCGAGTTGCTCGCCGTCCGCGCGCATGAATACGAAATCATAGCTGCAGCCCTGCTGACTGACCTGTTTGCGGATGCGGTAGCTCAACAACCGCATAAGTTGCTTCAGGGGCCAGCCGAGGCTCTGGCTGGCGGCGAACGCCAGGGTCGGGGGGCCGGAGATGGAGATCAACTGGCCGCCGGGCTTCAAGACCTTCACCGACTCGCTCAATACGTCCGATCCCAAGCTGTTGAGTACGACGTCGTAGTATTGCAGCTCTCGGGCGAAATCCTGCGCTTTGTAATCGATCACCCGATCGGCGCCCAAGGCCTTCAACCACTCGACATTGGCCGTGCTGGTGGTAGTGGCCACGTAGGCACCCAAGTGTTTGGCCAGCTGAATGGCGACCGTACCCACGCCACCTGAGCCTGCGTGGATCAAGACTTTCTGGCCCGGCTTGACCTTGGCGGTTTCGACCAGGACTTGCCAGGCGGTCAAAGCCACCAAGGGCAGAGACGCTGCCTGGACCATGGTCAGGTTCACAGGCTTGGCGGCTACATACGATTGATCGATGGCAATGCGTTCGGCGAAGGTGCCGATACGCGACGGGTGCGGCCGCGCATACACCTCGTCGCCGGGTTTGAAGCGGGTGACATTGACTCCGACTTCGAGCACCACGCCCGCGACGTCATTACCCAATGCGAGGGGTAGCGTGTACGGCAGGATCAGCTTGAATTCGCCGTTGCGAATCTTGACGTCCAGCGCATTGACGCCGGCCGCACGCACCTGCACCAGGACGTCGCCAGCAGCCAGGGTGGGCTCGGGCATTTCGGCTATCTGGCCGACGACGCTTTTACCGTAACGATCGATGATGAACGCTTTCATGACTCATTGCCCAACAGTGGCAGAGGTCAGATAGCGCTCGGCCGGCGTTGCCTGGCGCAGATCCGCGAGCAGCAAATGACGACTATCATTGAGTGCCGTCCAGCGCTCGGCCACATGCAGCGGTGGGATGGTGACGAGCTCTCGACGGTCGTAACCTGCCAGGGCGGCGTCCACCAGATCGGCCACTTCCATGACTTCAGGCAAGGTCGCGATATCGATCCCGGAATGCTGCCAGATCTCGGTGCGTGTGGTTGCGGGCAGCACCGCTTGTACATAGACGCCCTTGGGGCCCAGTTCCGCTTGCAAGCCCTGGGACAGGAACAGCACGAACGCCTTGGTGGCACCGTACACGGTCATCTGCATCTCGGGAGCCAGACCCATCACCGAGCCAATGTTGACGATACTGCCATGACCCGTCTGCGCCAGACGTGGAGCGATGGCCGCTGCCAGGCGTGTCACTGCGGTCACATTGAGCGCGAGCAGGCTGTCGAGGGCGCTGGCGCTTTGTTGGGTGAAGCCGCCGGCCTGACCTGCGCCGGCGTTGTTGATCAGGACGCCGATGCTGGCATCTTCGGCCAGGCGCTTCTCCACTTGAGCCAGGTCTTCGGCGCGGGTCAGGTCCGCTTGCATGAGGTTGATGTTCACACCGCTTTCGTCGCGCAATCTTGCGGTCAGTTGTTCCAGGCGATCGCGGTTGCGTGCGACCAGGACCAGGTCGTGCCCGCGGCGGGCGAAACGTTCGGCGTAGGTGGCGCCGATGCCGGTGGAGGCGCCGGTGATCATTACAGTGGGGAGCGTGTTCATCAGAGGAAATTCCTGACGGCTAGATGGCAGCACTGCGCTGCGACGGATTTATGATGATGACCGAAATCTAAACCGTCAAGCATTTTGATGTCATTCGACATCAATGTATACTCGGCTTCACTGTTCACCTCACAGGCATCGACATGAAAGTCAGCAAGGCACAGGCGCAGGCCAACCGTGCGCACATCGTTGAAACCGCCTCCACCCTGTTTCGCGAGCGGGGTTACGATGGCGTGAGCGTGGCTGATCTGATGGCCGCGGCCGGCTTCACTCACGGCGGTTTCTACAAGCATTTCCGCTCCAAGGCAGACCTCATGAGCGAGGCGGCGGCGTGTGGCTTCGCGCAGATGGAAGCCAGCACGGCTCAGGCCGAACGTGCAGCGCTGATCGAGGGCTACCTGTCGCGCGAGCATCGCGATGCACCTGGTGAGGGCTGCACCCTGGCGGCATTGTCGGCCGATGCCGCGCGCCAGCCTGAAGAGATCAAGGCGGTGTTTGCGCAGGGGATGGAGCGGATCCTGGCCGGTGTGGCGCCTGCTTCGGTCGAGGTAGACGAGGCCACGCGGCAGACCGCCCGGGCCGAGCGAATCAATGCCTTGGCGCACCTGGTCGGGGCACTGATGCTCTCCAGAGCGTGTCCGGATGACTCTGCGCTGGCTGACGAGATTCTGGAAAGCTGCCGGACAACCGCGTTGGCACGTTTGCAGGGGTAGGAGGTGCCTTAGCGGTAAGTTCTCTGTTCCGAAGCGCACTGGGTGGCATGGGCCAGCCACCAGTGAGCCGTTGCGCCCAGTACGGTGGACAGAATAGCCAGTATCAGGATCACCTTCTGCGTACCAACGGGCGCGGCCAAGAGGGCGACGAGTAAGCCCGCCGCTGGCTGCGACAGGTTATTGAGCAGGGTAATCACCCCCACCGTCTTGCCGAAGTCCTGAGGGGGAATGACGCGCTGACGAATGCTGCGCATGTAGACGTTGAACATCTTGTCGAAGCCCGCGATCAACAAAAAACCTGATACATAGCCTGCTAGGTTCGGAGTCATTGCGCAGATGAACCCACCTGCAGCGATCAGCACGTATGACACACCACCCAGTACCCTCAGGGGAATGACGACGCGCGCGAGCAGTACCAGTATCGCGATGGTAGCGACGGCACCCGCCGCCTGCAGCCAGGCGTAGCTATCCTTGCGCTCGCTGAAACTTCCGATCACCATGGCCGCCGACGTAGCCGCCGTCACGCCGACGATCAGGTTCACCCCAACGGCCAACGTGATGATTTTGCGCAATTGCGCTGTGGTACGGATATGCCCAATGGCCACTCGAAAAGGTTGTAGCCACGCGCCTTGATCCTGGTCGAATGGCGCGATATCTATCTGACTGAGCCGTTGCCAGATCAGCATGCTTGCATCGGCCAGCAGAAATACCCCAGCGACACACAGCACAACCCAGTGCCAGGTCCAGACTTCCAGCATTAATGCAGCGACCAATGGGCCCAGGACTAAACCGGTCTGGTCGGCGATTTGCGAGTAGGAGAGGGTCTTGGTGTAGCTGTAGTGGTGGAATACGCGTGGCATCAGTACTTCGCGAGCCATGACGCCTTGAGTTGTCAGGATGCCACACAGCGCCGACAACACCACAAGCCAGGCGATGCCACCGAACAACAGGGACAGAATAACGGCCAGCACACAGAGTAAAACCCGGTAGATCTGGCTGATATGCAGGATTCGGACGGGTGAGAAGCGGTCGCACAATACGCCACAGAAAGGGAACGCCAAAAACCTGGGCAACGATTCAACAAAGAACGCAAGGCCGGCCCACGCTGCGCTCTGAGTCGCCTGGAAGACCACCAGCGGAACGATGAACAATAGAATCTGGTCCGCGAGGCGTGACAGGAACAATGAGACGAAGAATGCGATGTAGTCCTTTCGCATGATAGGGTCCTTTATGTTTCCAAGCAGGCTCTGAGAGGGGCAAAACACCGTCGCGCATTACACAACCGCTGACATCGGATTGATAGATACAGATAGCGTGGATAAATGGAACAGTCCCGTTGTTTGTGAACAGGCGTCAGATCTTTTCTCTACCTGCATGAGTGCCCACCATGATTGAACCGAACGCTTCCACGCTATTCATGGGCTGGGACGTCGGCGGCTGGAATTGTGACCGGAACCCGGCTAGCCGCGATGCTCTGGTCGTTCTGGATGCTGAGCGCCGGCTAGTCGGTAAGCCATGGCGGGGCAATCTGCGGCGGACGATCAATGAAGCAAGTTCCACGGAAAAGTTTGTCCATGGGCTGTTGAAACTGTGTGCAATAGACACTGCAGTTCATCAGGCGCCATGCCTGCTCATGGGCGTCGACACTCCACTGGGCTTCTCCCGACCTTTCATCGACCTCATCACCCGTGGCATGGCCGTGCCCACTGTTGGCGAGTCATCCAGCAACCCCTACCTGCACCGGCGTACCGAGCATTTTCTGTTCGAAAGAGGGCTCTATCCGCTGTCGCCGATCAAGGACATGATCGGTAGCCAGGCAACCAAGGGCATGCACGTGCTGGGGCGATTCGCGCCCGTTCGGCAAGCCTGTGGCGTATGGACGGACGGGCGGATGCTGAGGGCGATCGAAGCCTATCCCTCGGCGTGCAAACGGTCCGCCTGCATCGAGGCCTTGCGAGCGCCTTTCTACGTCGACGGCGCAAGCGTTCCGCGAATATTTGTAGCGGGGCTTGAACATATCGATGCACAGGATGCGCTGACGTGCGCGTTGCTGGCCTGGGCCTTCGAGCATAGACCGCAATGGCTGGCTCAGCCGATGGCGGATATAGATCCGGCAGAGGGTTGGATATTCGTGCCGGAGGATGGGTTGCGAGCGTCCGTAGGCGCGGATTCTAGCCAGTAATACCGGTAGGCATCTTTGTCTATCAGACTGATAGGCTCTTCCAATTTAGCCACGCCAGTGGTTGCCGTTACCCTCGCGGTTTCTCCAGAACATAAGAAGCGTGAGGGATTCACTATGAAAATCAGAACCTTATCAGGGTATGCCGTCACTGCATTGGCCGTCGGCATGTCTTTGTCGTCCGCGTTTGCCGATACCTTGACCCGCGACAATGGCGCCGCCGTTGGCGATAACCAGAATTCACAGACCGCCGGACCCAACGGGCCGGCGCTGCTTCAGGACGTTCAGCTGTTGCAGAAACTGCAGCGCTTCGACCGCGAGCGCATTCCAGAGCGCGTGGTGCATGCCCGTGGTACGGGTGTGCATGGCGAGTTCGTCGCTTCCAGCAACATCAGTGAGTTGACCAAGGCCAAGGTGTTTACGCCAGGCACCCATACACCGGTGTTCGTGCGCTTCTCGTCGGTCGTCCACGGCAACCACTCGCCGGAAACGCTGCGCGACCCACGTGGTTTCGCGACCAAGTTCTATACGGCGGACGGCAACTGGGATCTGGTCGGCAATAACTTCCCGACCTTCTTCATTCGTGACGCCATCAAATTTCCCGACATGGTGCATGCGTTCAAACCCGACCCGCGCACCAACCTCGACGATGATTCCCGTCGTTTTGACTTCTTCTCCCACGTGCCGGAAGCGACCCGAACGCTCACCCTGCTGTACTCCAACGAAGGCACGCCTGCAGGCTATCGCTTCATGGACGGCAATGGCGTGCACGCCTACAAGTTCGTCAACGCCAAAGGCGAAGTGCATTACGTGAAGTTTCACTGGAAGAGCCTGCAAGGTCTGAAGAATCTGGACCCGGAACAAGTCGTGCAAACCCAGGGCAAAGACTACGCGCACATGACCCATGACCTGGTCACCGCAATCAACAAGGGTGATTTCCCGAAGTGGGATTTGTATATCCAGGTGCTCAAACCTGAAGACCTGGCCAAGTTTGCATTCGACCCGCTGGACGCGACCAAGATCTGGCCTGACGTACCGGAGCAGAAGATCGGGCAGATGGTACTGAACAAGAACGTCGACAACTTCTTCCAGGAAACCGAACAGGTCGCCATGGCACCATCCAACGTGGTACCGGGGATCGAGCCGTCGGAAGACCGTCTCCTGCAAGGCCGTGTGTTCTCGTACGCCGATACCCAGATGTACCGCCTGGGCGCCAACGGCATGAGTTTGCCGATCAACCGTCCGCGCGTCACCGTCAACAACGGCAACCAGGATGGCGCCTTGAACAGCGGACATACCACCGGGGGCGTGAACTACGAGCCGAGCCGTCTTGCGCCGCGCCCGAGTGACGATAGCGCGCGTTACAGCCAAACGACTTTGAGCGGTACTACCCAGCAGGCGAAGATCCAGCGCGAGCAGAACTTCAAACAGGCAGGCGACTTGTACCGCTCCTATTCGCCCAAGGAGCAGCAGGACCTGATCAACAGCTTCGGCGGTTCTTTGGCTGATACGGATACCGAGAGCAAAAACATCATGCTGTCGTATCTGTACAAGGCCGATCCGGCCTACGGCACAGGCGTGACCAAAGTTGCCAATGGCGATTTGGAAAAGGTCAAACAGTTGGCCGCCAAGCTTCAGGACTGATGCATCCGATCACCGGCCGTCTCACAACGGTCGGTGATCTACAGGAGCAAAATCTCATGCGATATTTCATTCCCTGGATCTGCTCGGCGATGATGCTTTCAACAGCTGCCTTGGCCGATGATACACCGCCATCCGATACCCGTCAGCAACTTCGTGAACTGTACTTCGACGCCGCACGTTCGGGCAGCACCGACCGTTTGGGCGCGTTCATCGAAGCGCATTATGACTTGGACACCCGCGATGAAAGTGGCTACACCGCATTGATTCTGGCGGCTTATCACGGCCAGACGGCGGCTGTGGAGCAGTTGCTGGCGGCCGGGGCGAATCCGTGTAGCCAGGATAAGCGTGGCAACACTGCGCTGATGGGGGCCATCTTCAAAGGTGAAGTGAGCATCGCCCATCGATTGCTCAAGGCAGACTGCGCGACGGATGAGCGAAACAACTCGGGGCAGACGGCGGCGATGTATGCGGCGCTGTTTCAGCGCAAGGATATTCTCGAGGCGTTGGCGGCGAAGGGGGCGGACCTGGATGCGCGGGATGACAGGGGGAATGATGCACGGTCGTTGGGGGAGGGGCGGTTTAGTTCGGCGCCGATACGCTGAGCTGTAGCGCTCGTTTAAGCTGAGCCACCTACGCTGCAATCCACCGTCAGTAGAGGGATTTACTGCTTCAAGCTGTTATGGACTCGGAGTCATCCGTACGAATGAGTCCGTATGAGTCGTGTGAAGATGAAGCACTCCCAAGTCACAAGCATTTTGCCAAGGCGCTCTACGGCGTCTGGCGATATGTAAAAGATCTCGCCAAGCCGGTCGTTTGCCAACTGCGTGCTGAGCAGCCGCCGTAAATCTTGACACAAACTTGATAGGCAAACAGTTGCTACCCCCGTGATCTGTCAGTAAGTTCGACCTCCCCACACCAAGGATGGTGTGAAATCAAACCGCATCACTGCGTCGGCCAATTTACGCCTAACTCAATGGCGAAGCCTGCGCCCGATACTTTGACGTTCAGGGAGAACCGATCAATGTCCCAAGCTCCAGGCCCGCTGTGGTCCATCATCACCAATCGCTTCAAACTCGCTGGACTGTTGATGATCCTTTTACCTGTGTTGCTCGTCACCCTGGACAACACCATCCTCAACTTCGCTCTTCCCAAAATCGCAGTTGCCCTTGGCCCTTCGGCTGCCGAACAGCTATGGGTAATCGATGCCTACTCGCTGGTGCTGGCGGGCCTTTTGATCACCATGGGTACTCTGGGCGATCGCGTAGGCTACCGTCGCCTGCTGTGTGTGGGGTGCACAGGTTTCGCCATTATTTCGATTGCTATCGTCTTCTCTAGGCAGGCTTGGCACCTGATCGCAGGTCGCGCAGTTCTGGGGTTGTTCGGCGCAATGATCCTGCCTGCCACGCTTGCCCTGATCCGGACCGTCTTCGATGACCGGGAGGAGAGGCGTATCGCCGTGGCGGCTTGGGCAACCTGCCTGACATTGGGAGCGGCTGCCGGTCCACTGCTCGGTGGCGTGCTGCTCCAGTTCTTCAGTTGGCAGTCGGTGTTTCTGGTCGCAGTGCCGTTTCTGCTGCCGATGTTGCTGCTTTCACCCATGATCCCAGAGTCCTCAAGGCAGGCCGGGTTGTCGATCGATTATGTGAGCATCCTGCTGAGTCTAAGTGCCATGACAGGCGTGATGCTTTCGCTCAAGCATTTAGCCACGGTAGGAGTAGATGCCTATGCCATTGTAGGCATGGTGGTAGGTCTTGGGACAGGCATCGCCTTTGTCCAACGCCAGAGGCGGCTGGAAGAGCCCTTGCTCGATCTGGAGTTGTTTGGTTCGAGCACCTTTAGCGTGTCGATCACGGTCAATCTCGTCAGCCTGGGGGCGCTGATCGGTTTTCTCTTTTTCGCTACCCAACTGTTGCAACTGGTTCTGGGTCTATCGCCCATTGCTGCCAGCTTGATATTGGTGCCCGGTCAAGTCTGTGCCGTGGCCGCAGGACTCGCCATTGTGCCGATCGCGCAACGGGTGGCGCAGAATGTGGTGATACCCGCTTGTTTGTATGTAGCGGCGGGGGCGTTTGCAGTCATGGCGTTGTTCACTGCGACCGCACTGATTGTGGGTGTGGCTTTTGTGTTGCTGAATGCCGCAGTTGCGGCAATTACCAGCGTTTCCAACGACCTTGTTCTGAGCGCCGTGCCGGCTGACAAGGCAGGCAGTGCGTCGTCTGTAAGTGAGACGGCGTATGAGGTCGGGGTGGTGTTGGGGACGAGCTTGGTGGGAGGCGCCGTGGCTGCAGGGTATCGGTTGAGTCTGGTTTTGCCCGGGGGGATTGAGGATGACGCGGCCGCGCTCGCGGTGACGTTGGGTGGTGCTCATTCACTTGCGCAGGATTTACCTGCTGAAGCAGGAGCGGTGTTAGCTGAGGCGGCGAATACTGCTTTCAGTGGAGGGGTAGAGGTGACCAGTGGTTTGGTGGCTGGATTGATCGTGTTGTTTGCGTTGTATGCCCGTTGGGGGTTGCGAAGGGCATGATTTCCCGAATCGGTTCCTGGGCTGGGTTACGATCACGAATCAACAGCTGTATCAGCTCTAGATCGTTCAAAGGTCGATAAGGCGTTTCTGCCTTATCGACTTTCCTAAATTCAATCCCAGCTCAACGCCCCACCCGTCTGATACTCAATCACCCGCGTCTCAAAGAAGTTCTTCTCCTTCTTCAAGTCCATGATCTCGCTCATCCATGGGAATGGGTTCGTGGTGCCTGGGTATTCTTCTTTCAGGCCAATCTGCGACAAGCGACGGTTGGCGATGAACTTGAGGTAGTCCTCCATCATTGCCGCGTTCATGCCCAGTACGCCGCGAGGCATGGTGTCGCGGGCGTATTCGATTTCCAGCTGGGTGCCTTGCAGGATCATCTGCGAGGCTTCTTCCTTGAGTTCGGCGTCCCACAGGTGTGGGTTTTCGATCTTGATCTGGTTGATCACGTCGATGCCGAAGTTAAGGTGCATGGATTCGTCGCGCAGGATGTATTGGAACTGTTCGGCGACGCCGGTCATCTTGTTGCGGCGGCCCATGGAGAGGATCTGGGTGAAGCCGCAGTAGAAGAAGATGCCTTCGAGTACGCAGTAGTAGCCGATCAGGTTGCGCAGCAGCTCTTTGTCGGTTTCGACGGTACCGGTGTTGAATTCCGGGTCGGAGATGGCGCGGGTGTACTTGAGGCCCCAGGCGGCTTTTTTAGCGACCGATGGGATCTCGTGGTACATGTTGAAGATTTCGCCTTCGTCCATGCCCAGGGATTCGATGCAGTACTGGTAGGCGTGGGTGTGGATCGCTTCTTCGAAGGCCTGGCGCAGGATGTACTGGCGGCACTCCGGGTTGGTGATCAGGCGGTACACGGCCAGGGCCAGGTTGTTGGCGACCAGGGAGTCGGCGGTGCTGAAGAAGCCCAGGTTGCGCATGACGATGCGGCGTTCGTCGTCGGTCAGGCCTTCCGGGTTTTTCCAGAGGGCGATGTCGGCGTTCATGTTGACTTCTTGCGGCATCCAGTGGTTTGCGCAGCCGTCCAGGTACTTCTGCCAGGCCCAGTCGTACTTGAAGGGGACAAGTTGGTTGAGGTCGGCGCGGCAGTTGATCATGCGCTTTTCGTCGACGGCGACGCGGGCGGCGGAGCCTTCGAGCTCGGCCAGGCCTTCGGCGATGTCGAGTTTGTTCAGGGCGGCCTTGGCGCGGGCTACGGCGGCGGAGTCGCTGGCGTGGGCGGCGCGGGCTTCCTGGGCGGCGGCACCGCCGGCGCTGTCGAGTTTGTCCATGGCAGCTTCGCTGGCGTGGCCGGCGTTGGCGCCTTTGGCGGGTTCGGCTGCGTCTTCTTTGTCGAATTCGTCCCAGCTCAGCATGGGGGAGGCTCCTGCTCGAGGCCGCTCGTGGCGGCTGATGAATTTGGAAATCTGATTACCGGGGTTGCGTGGTGCAACCTGGCGTTACGTGCGTGTTGCGGCGCCGGGTCCAGGCTTTTTCAGCGTGGTGCCACAGCGTGGGCTATCAACGATCCGGTCGGAACGCGCTGAGGGACTCGCTTCGCGGTCGGGCTTCGGTCGATGGACTCGTGCCGGCTTCGATGTCGCGATGGGTCATGTCTCAGGTCCTTGAAGTGGGCGGCGATTATAGGGTTTTTTGCTTGCTCGTGTTCACGTGCGGTCACAAAAAAATCGGTCGAAACTCGTATTTCTCAGGACTGTTGCGTTCACTGCCGGTGTGTAGGCAGTAACAGCCGCGACCTTACGAAAATCGCCTATGTGGTGGTTTTCGTAAGAAGTGGACACAGGATATAGGCTTGAGTTCGGCTTGGAAACCCGACTGGCTGTTCAGAAAATAGCCAGATTTTCCCATGGGTAGGCTC
This sequence comes from Pseudomonas sp. PS01301, assembly GCF_029960215.1. Lineage (NCBI taxonomy): Bacteria > Pseudomonadati > Pseudomonadota > Gammaproteobacteria > Pseudomonadales > Pseudomonadaceae > Pseudomonas > Pseudomonas sp. PS01301. The sequence continues at coordinate 12,932 of NZ_JASCPM010000067.1, forward strand.
AAGTCCTTGCCCTGCCTGCCTTCCGCGAAATGCAACCCTTCAGGATTTTTTTGTGGTTCTGTGAAGGAGTCGATGAGCGGCAGAGAGGCGAGTGCGACGGTGTTTGTTCACCGCCCATTCGCCTGTTCCAGGCTTGACCGTTATTTACGGGCAGTGATCACCGCCCGCATCGGCGCTGGCAGGCCTTCGACGGTTTTGCTGTGGTCGTCCGGATCGAGGAAGTCACTCAGTGACTGGAACTTCATCCATTCGGTGCCGCGCTGCTCGGCCACGGTAGTGATGCTCACGTCCACGCACTTCACGTCGCTGAAGCCGGCGCGGCGCAGCCACAGTTCCAGGGCGGGCACGGAGGGAAGGAACCAGACGTTGCGCATCTGCGCGTAGCGGTCTTCGGGCACCAGGACCTGATGCACGTCGCCGGGAACGACCAGGGTTTCCAGGACCAACTCACCGCCTTTGACCAGGCAGTCCTTGAGCGCCAGCAGGTGCTCGATGGGGGAGCGGCGGTGGTAGAACACACCCATGGAAAACACCGTGTCGAAACCTTCGAGGCCGGCGGGCAGGTCTTCCAGGGCGAAGGGCAGATGCCAGGCGGGCAGGTCGGGCAGATAACGCTGCACCGCCTGGAACTGGCAGAAGAACAGCCAGTTGGGGTCGACGCCGATGACGCTGTCGGCGCCGGCGCCGAGCATGCGCCATTGGTAGTAGCCATTGCCGCAGCCGACGTCGAGAACCCGTTTGCCGCGCAGGTCGAGGTGCGGGGCGACGCGCTCCCATTTCCAGTCCGAGCGCCATTCGGTGTCAACGTGGACGCCGAACAGGTCGAACGGGCCTTTGCGCCAGGGTGACAGGCCCATCAGGGCAGCGCGCATCTGGTCGTGGGTGGCGGCGTTGTCTTTACAGTCCAGGCGCAGGCCGTTGACCAGGTCGATGTCGCAGGCGGTGACCGAGGGCAAGGCATCGAGGGCGCTCTGCCAGCGTTGCAGGTCGCCGTGACCTTTTTCCATCTTGGTGTCGAGCTGGGCTTGCAGGCCATTGGCCCAGATGGCCAGCGGGGTGTTGGCCAGGCGGCGGACGAGCGGGGACAGGTCAATCATGGCAGGGCGATCATCGAGGCGAAGTTGAGGCATTGAAACCAGGGCACGACCTTGCTGAAGCCTGCGGCAAGCAGGCGATCGCGGTTTTCTTCGAGGCTGTCGGGTTTCATGACGTTTTCGATGGCGCTGCGTTTCTGCGCTATTTCCAGGTCGCTGTAGCCGTTGGCACGTTTGAAGGCGATGTGCAGGTCGGTGAGCAGGTCGTGTTGTTGGTCGTCTTCGAAGCGCAGCTTTTCAGAAAGGATCAGTGCGCCGCCGGGGACCAGCGCTTTGTGGATGCGGGTGAGCAGTTCCAGGCGCTGGGCCGGGGGGATGAACTGCAGGGTGAAGTTGAGTGCGACGACCGAGGCCGGTTCGAAGTCCAGGGCGAGGATGTCGCCCTCGATGACGGTGACCGGCAGCAGCTCCTGAAACATGGAGTTCTGCGCGTTGAGGTATTCACGACAGCGCTCGACCATGGCCTGGGAGTTGTCGATGGCGATCACCTGGCAGCCTTCGGTGCGCACGTGCCGGCGCAGGGCCTGGGTGACGGCGCCCAGCGAGCTGCCCAGGTCGTAGAGGGTGGTGTTGGGCTGGGCGAATTGCGCCGCGAGCACGCCGAGGTTTTCCACGATGGTGGGGTAACCGGGCACCGAGCGTTTGATCATGTCCGGGAACACGCGCACCACGTCTTCGTTGAAGGCGAAGTCGGGGACCTGGCTCAGGGGCTGGGCGAATAGGCGGTCGGGCTCTTTGCTCACGGGGCGATCCAGGCGGGTTGCGGGAAAACGGGGCGGCATTTTAGCGGATGTGGGGCGGGGGTGCATTTTTTGTGGGGTGCAGTGTGGTTTTTTGCGCCCTGAGGGGATCCGTAGGAGCGGTCATCGGCCGCGAAGGAATATCGCGGGGTGAAAGCGGTACCGAGGTGGCTCGTTCGCGGCCGATGACCGCACCTA
>NZ_JASCPM010000068.1:0-14359 GCF_029960215.1 Pseudomonas sp. PS01301
CTGCTACAGGGGATCGCCGTATCTTCTGGATATGCAATCCCTGTAGCAGCGGCGCGAGCCGCGTCGGCGGTATGTGCGGACTACCTGACGTACCGCGTCCGGTTCAACGCGCCCAGCGCAACTGGGTCGGCAATGGTGACGGGGGCTCTGGCTCCGGTGGATTGCTCGGTAACGCCAATACCCGATTGAGTACTTCGGTTTCCAACGCCGCCAGGCGATGAGAACCGCGAGCCCGCGGCCGCGGCAGCTCGACGGCCAGATCCAGACCGATACGCCCCTCCTCGATCAGAATCACCCGGTCGGCAATCGCCACGGCTTCGGACACATCATGGGTCACCAGCAACACGGTGAAGCCGTGCTTGCGCCACAGGTTCTCGATCAACTGCTGCATCTCGATCCGCGTCAGGGCATCCAGAGCACCCAAGGGTTCGTCCAGCAGCAACAGCCGCGGCTTGTGGATCAGCGCCCGCGCCAAGGCCACACGCTGCTTCTGCCCCCCCGACAGCGCCGCCGGCCATTCATTGGCACGTTCGGCCAGCCCCACCGCTTCGAGCGCCTGCAGGGCCTGCTCGCGCCAATTGCCGGAAAGCCCCAGGCCAACGTTGTCGATGACCCGTTTCCACGGCAACAAGCGAGCTTCCTGAAACATCAGCCGAGTATCGTTGCGCGCCTCACTGAGCGGACCCGAGCCGGCCAGCAGCTGGCCGCTGGTGGGTTGGTCGAGGGCTGCCAGCAGGCGCAGCAAGGTGCTCTTGCCGCAACCGCTGCGACCGACGATGGCCACGAACTGGCCGGCCGGAATGTTCAGGTCGATGTCGCGCAGCACCTCGCGCTCGCCAAAGGTCTTGCGCAACTGACGGACCGCCAGGGGAATCCCGCGCCGCAGGTTCTGCGGTTGTTCCTTGAGAACGGTCATGCCGCACCTCCCTTGGTTTGATAGGCCGGATGCCAGCGCAACCACACCCGTTCCAGCCCACGTGCCGCCAGATCGGCCAGTTTGCCGAGAATCGCATACAACACGATGGCCAGGACCACGACGTCGGTCTGCAGGAATTCACGCGCGTTCATGGCCAAGTAGCCGATGCCCGAGCTGGCGGAAATGGTTTCCGCCACGATCAGCGTCAGCCACATCAGACCCAGGGCGAAACGCACGCCGACCAGAATGGAAGGCAAGGCTCCGGGCAGAATCACCTGCCAGAACAGACGAAACCCGGACAGGCCATAGCTGCGAGCCATTTCTACCAACGCGGGGTCGGCGTTCTTGATGCCGTGGTAGGTGTTCAGGTAGATCGGGAACAATGTGCCCAAGGCCACCAGAAAGATCTTCGCCGACTCGTCGATACCGAACCACAGGATCACCAGCGGAATGAGCGCTAGGTGCGGCACGTTGCGGATCATCTGCACCGAGGTGTCGAGCAGGCGCTCGCCCCAGCGCGACAGGCCGCTGATCAGCCCCAATACCAGGCCGATGCCGCCACCGATGGCAAAGCCGATGCCGGCGCGCCAGCCACTGATGGCCAGATGCGTCCAGATCTCCCCGGACTTGAACAACGCCACACCCGCCTCGAACACTGCGCTGGGCGCCGGCAGGATACGCGTCGACAGCCAGCCGACGCTGACCGCCACCTGCCAGATCAACAGCAGGCCCACTGGCAGCGCCCAGGGCGCCAGCCGGTGGATGATTTTGCTTGATGTACTCATGACAGATTCTCAGCGCTTGGCCGCGGCCTTGGGCAAGATGTCATTGGCCACCATCTCACCGAAGGGGCTGACGTAATTGGCGCCGGTCGGTGTCTCGGGGCGCTGCACGTCCAGGTGCGGGAACAGCAACTCGGCGACGCGGTACGACTCTTCCAGATGCGGGTAGCCGGAGAAGATAAAGGTGTCGATGCCCAGCGCGGCGTACTCCTTGACCCGCTCGGCCACGGTCGGACCGTCACCGACCAGCGCGGTACCGGCGCCGCCACGAACCAGGCCTACGCCGGCCCACAGGTTGGGGCTCACCTCCAGCTTGTCCTTGCTGCCGCCGTGCAACGCAGCCATGCGCTGTTGGCCTACCGAATCGAAGCGCGCCAGCGAGGCCTGGGCACGGGCAATGGTGTCGTCGTCGACATGGGCGATCAGCCGTTCGGCGGCGTGCCAGGCTTCTTCATTGGTTTCCCGCACGATCACGTGCAGGCGAATCCCGAACCGCACGGTGCGGCCGAGCTTGGCCGCCTTCTCGCGCACCTGGGCGATCTTCTCGGCCACGGCCGCCGGCGGTTCACCCCAGGTCAGGTACATCTCCACCTGTTCGGCGGCAAGGTCTTGGGCTGCGTCGGAAGAGCCGCCGAAGTACAGCGGCGGACGTGGCTGCTGCACCGGGGGATAAAGCAGCTTGGCGCCTTTGACGGTGAGGTGCTTGCCATCGTAGTCGACGGTTTCGCCTTCCAGCACACGACGCCAGATGCGGGTGAATTCCACCGATGCTTCATAGCGTTCCTCATGGGTGAGGAACAGCCCGTCACCGGACAGCTCATCCGGGTCGCCGCCGGTGACCAGGTTGAACAGTGCGCGGCCATTGGACAGCCGATCCAGGGTCGCGGCCTGACGCGCCGCCACGGTGGGCGAAATGATGCCTGGACGCAGGGCTACCAGAAACTTCAGGCGCTGGGTGACTGGAATCAATGAGGCCGCCACCAGCCAGGAGTCTTCGCACGAACGCCCGGTCGGAATCAGTACGCCGCCGTAACCCAGGCGATCGGCGGCCTGGGCGATCTGTTGCAGATACCCGTGATCGACCGCCCGCGCGCCTTCGGCGGTGCCCAGGTAATGGCCGTCGCCGTGGGTGGGAAGAAACCAGAAAATGTTGAGGCTCATGGAGTTGTCTCCTGACGTGGCTCGAAACCGGTGCCGGGGCACCGGTGCAATTGTGCGGTGGTTGAAACGGGGCGATTTAGGGCGCCTTGGCTACATTGGCCGGCGGTGTCCAGATCACATCCTGAATGCGCAGCGGCTTGGGGATCAGCTTGAGCTGATGGAAGCTGTCGGCGATCTTCTGCTGCGCGGCAACGGTCTGCGGATTGAGAAACTGCGCACCGTAACCCTGGCGCTTCACCGAGGTCAGGGTGATGTCGGCCGGCAGGCCCAGCAGCGGTGCGACCTGGGCGGTCACTTCTTCGGGGTGGGCCTTGGACCATTCACCCACCGCGCGGACTTCTTCGACCAGGGCGGTGATCACCTCCGGGTGCTTCTGGGCATAGGGCTTGGTCGCGAGGTAGAACTGCAGGTTGTCGACGATGCCTTGACCGTCACGCAGGGTGCGGGCCTGCAACTGCTGCTCCGCGGCCGCCTGGTAGGGGTCCCAGATGACCCACGCATCGACGCTGCCGCGCTCGAAGGCGGCACGCGCGTCGGAAGGCGGCAGGTAGACGGTCTGGATGTCGGAATACTTGAGCCCCGCCTCTTCCAGCGCACGCACCAGCAGGTAATGCACGTTGGAACCCTTGTTCAGCGCGACCTTCTTGCCTTTGAGCTCACTGACCGAGCGGATGGTCGAATCCTTGGGCACCAGGATCGCTTCGCTGGTCGGGGCCGGTGGCTCGTAGGCCACGTACAGTAGATCGGCACCGGCTGCCTGGGCAAACACCGGCGGGGTTTCTCCGGTCACGCCAAAATCGATCGAGCCGACGTTGAGGCCTTCGAGCAGTTGCGGCCCGCCGGGAAACTCGGTCCATTTGACGTCCACGCCTTGGGCGGCCAGGCGCTTCTCCAGCGTGCCCTTGGCCTTGAGCAGGACCAGCGTGCCGTATTTCTGATAACCGATGCGCAGGGTTTCAGCCTGGGCCTGGGTAATGGCGCCGAACGACACAGCCGCAGCAAACAGTGCGACCACGCCACGACGCAAGAACAGGGTGCGCATGGCACTCTCCTTTTGCAGAGGGAATTGGGTTGCACCTGCTTGCCCGTTGGCGGGCGAGTAAGGTGGGTACGGCAGTTCGAATCAGATGCTCCAGCGGGCACTTCGCAAGCTTTGCGTGAGCAAGGCCGGATCATGGGTCTGGGGTCGGCGCAGCAGGAAGGCGTGGAATTCCTCCAGGGCGCTCTCCAGCCGCTGCTCGAGGGCCGGTGCCAATTGGGCCGCGACACTGCCTTCGCCGTAGGCGATCTGGCTGTCGTCGGCGAAGATGCCCTGAAGCATTTCCTGCGCCTTGAGCGAGGCCAGCACCGGCTTGAGCGCGTAGTCCACCGCCAGCATGTGGGCGATGCTGCCGCCGGTGGCGACGGGCAGCACCACCTTGTTGCTCAGGGCGCGCTCAGGCAGCAGGTCGAGCAGCGTCTTCAGCGCACCGGAGAACGAGGCCTTGTACACCGGCGTTGCCACGATGAGGCCATCAGCCTTGCCGACCAACTCGATGAAGTGCAGTACGTGCGGGCTGTCGAAACGGGCGTGCAGCAAGTCTTCGGCCGGGAAGTCCCGTACCTGGAACGTCACTACTTCGACGCCTTTACGCTGCAGCCACTGCTTGCCGCGTTCCAGCAGTACACCGGAGCGCGAGCGCACGCTTGGGCTGCCGCCCAGAGATACGACGAGCATGGGGTAAATCCTTGAATAGCGAAGTCGGAGCGCTTCTGGAGAAGTCGCCGGAATGGAGGGAACAGTAACAGGCAGGATTTATATCTTTAAATCATATTTATTCATTTGGTTATTCGATAAAAACATATACAAGCCACTGCGCCCCCTGTAGCAGCGGCGCAAGCCGCGTCACCGGTAAACACGGTACATCTGACGCACCGCAAACCCCGGACGCGGCTTTCACCGCTGCTACAGGGCAGGTGCTCAGCGGTTGGGCTGTGGGGTCAGGCGCAGGTACGGCTTCACCGCCTTGTAGCCCTTGGGGAAGCGCTGCTTGATCTCTTCTTCGTCCTTGAGCGAAGGCACGATCACCACATCGTCACCATCCTGCCAGTTGGCCGGAGTCGCCACCTTGTGGTTGTCCGTGAGTTGCAGCGAGTCGATCACCCGCAGGATCTCGTGGAAGTTGCGCCCGGTACTGGCTGGATAGGTGATGGTCAACCGGACCTTCTTGTTCGGATCGATGACGAACAGCGAGCGCACGGTCAGGGTGTCGTTGGCGTTCGGATGAATCAGATCGTAAAGCTCGGACACCTTGCGGTCCGCGTCGGCCAGAATCGGAAAGTTCACGGTCGTGCCTTGGGTCTCGTCGATGTCGCCGATCCAGCGCTGGTGGGACTCGACCGGATCCACCGACAAGGCGATGGCCTTGACGTTGCGCTTGGCGAACTCGTCGGCCAGCTTGGCGGTGAAGCCCAGCTCGGTGGTGCAGACGGGTGTGAAGTCGGCCGGGTGCGAAAACAGCACGCCCCACTGATCACCCAGCCACTGGTGAAAACTGATGCTGCCCTGGCTGGATTCCTGCTGGAAGTCGGGGGCGATGTCGCCGAGTCGAATGGTCATGGTGCTGCTCCTGGACTGTTGTGCGCATGACTGTGCACCGAGCGGACAGGAAACAAAAAGAATGGATGGTGCTGGTGCTAGGCGAATCTGGAATAACGCTGCGCCACAAACGAAAAAGCCCGCACGAGGCGGGCTTTTTCCAACGGCACGTATTACTTGAAAGCGTACGTGTAGTTGAAGATCAGACGGGTCTGATCGGTGTTGGTGCCCACGTCGCTGCGGTAGGTACCGTTACGCAGGGTGGCGCCGAAGTTCTTCAGCAGACCGCTCTGGATCACGTAGTCGACGCGCATGTCGCGTTCCCACTCGGAGTTGTCCGAATCACCGGTACCGGCTGCCTTGATGTCATCGGCATGCAGGTAGGCGATCGAAGCCTTCAGGCCCGGTACGCCGACACGGCTGAAGTCGTAGGAGTACTGGGCGAACGTGGTGTTCTCGCCAGCACGGGTGAACGAGTTGACCATACTGTCGGTGAACAGGTAGACGCTGGAACCGCCGTTGCCTTCGTTGCGACCGTTGCCATCGACCACGCTGCCGTTGTTGATGAACGGCATGCCACCGTCATCGCCCACTTGCTGGTAGCCGGCGAGGAACGCGTGACCAGCGATGCTGTAGGTGAAGATGGCACTCCAGGTCTTGTTGTCGATTTCACCTGGGGTCCTGGCGTAGCCGCTGTTGTTGTTGAAGCGGTAGCCAACGTCACCGTTCTTGCCGTCGGAGCGGCTGTCGAAGTAGCGCAGGTCGGTCTTGAACGACTGATCTTCACCCAGAGGCAACACGTGCACGGCGCCCAGGAAGGTCTGCTTGTAGAAGTCTTCCAGTTGCGCGTGGTAGACCTGCAGAGTCAGGTCCTTGGTCGCTTTCCAGTCCACACCGGCGAACTGGAAGTTGTTGGTGTCTTGAGTGGCACCGCCGACGCCCAGACCTGAGTAGTTACTGGTAGCACGACCCGCGGACTTGTTCAGGCGACCAACGGTGAAGGTGAAGTTGTCCAGGTCCTTGGAAGTCAGGATACCGCCCTGGTAGGTAGCAGGCAGCAGGCGACCATCGTTGGACACCAGGATCGGCAGGTTGGGCTGCAGTGCGCTACCCACCTTGAGTTCGGACTTGGCGAACTTGACCTTGCCGTTCGCGCCCAGACGCGACCAGGTCTTCTCGGCCGAGCCATCGGTGTCGCTCGGGAAGAAGCTGTTGTTGTTCGGGTGATGACCGCGGCCGCCGTCCAGGTGGATACCGGTCATGGCCTGTACGTCCAGACCGAAGCCGACGGTGCCGGGGGTGTAGCCAGAGATGAAGTTGAAGAGGAAGCCTTGGGCCGATTCTTCCTGGTCGTTCGCTGTGCCTTCACGGGTATCGTTGCGGAAGTACATGGTCCGCGAGCTCAGCGTTGCTTTGCTGGCTTCGAGGAAACCCGAGGGTGCCGGATCGGCGGCGTAAACACTGGTGGAGATGCTGGCGAGCGCGATGGCTAAGGCGAGCGACTGCTTGTACATGTGATGCTCCTCTGGTTTCTAATTTTTGTGGTGTCTTTGGTCGGGGTCTGGCGCCCCTTGTCCGCCGATGCGCGATTAGCGCTAAAGCGTGACCAGTTAGTCAATGTTTACAAGCCGATTCGAGACCTTGGTCTAAGCCAAACTCTGGGTGCCGAGATTAACGAAATTTTCACAAAACCAAAAAGAATTGTTTCAAGTTTTTTTAGAATTTAATCGCATAACAGCTACAACCTTCCAAACAAAAAAGTTCAATCCAGTTATCAAACATAAGCTAATTCCCAAACGGTATTTCAAAGCCATTTCTTATATCGTTTAGATTCCTTCTCGTTCCCTGATTCCAGCTCCTCACTTTGCGCTCGCCAACAGCGGGTGCTGGAAACTCACCGCCCCTGACTCTTGTAAAAGGCAACCACCCATGGCCAAGCAGCGCTTCGCACGAAAACTGTTCACCACTTTGGCCCTGACCGGCCTGGCCATGGGTATCCAGGCCGCACCGCTGACCGTCGGTTACCAAACCGGCATCGACCCCAGCAAGGTGCCCCAGGCCGATGGCGTCTATGAAAAGGCCATTGGCGAGAAGATCGACTGGCGCCGCTTCAACAGCGGCCCGGAAGTGGTCACGGCCATCGCCTCCGGCGATGTGCAGATCGGCAACCTGGGGTCGAGTCCGCTGGCGGCTGCCACTTCACGCAAACTGCCCATCGTCGCTTTCATCGTTTCGGCGCAGATCAATTCCGCTGAAGCCCTGGTGGTGCGCAACGGCAGCGGTATCGACAATCCCCAGCAACTGGTGGGCAAAACCATCGCCACGCCCTTCGTTTCCACGTCCCACTACAGCCTGCTCGGCGCGCTGAAGCACTGGGGCCTGGAGGGCAAGGTCAAGGTGGTCAATCTTCAGCCCGCTGAAATCGCCGCCGCGTGGAAGCGTGGCGACATCGATGGCGCTTTCGTCTGGTCGCCGGCATTGGGCGAGATCCGCAAGAGTGGCAAGACCTTGACCGATGCCGCGCAGGTCGGCCAATGGGGCGCACCGACCTTCGAGGTCTGGGTGGCGCGCAAGGATTACGCCGAGAAGCACCCTGAAGTAATCGCCAAATTCGCCAAGGTCACCCTGGATTCCTTCGCCGACTACGCGAAGAACCAGGCGCAGTGGACCGCCGACTCCGAGCCGGTGCGCAAGATCGCCAAGCTGACGGGCGCCAATGCCGCGGATGTTCCCGACCTGCTCGCCGGCTCCACCTACCCCGACGCCGACGCCCAGGCTTCGGACGCGCTGCTGGGTGGCGGTACTGCCAAGGCGGTGGCCAAGACGGCCGAGTTCCTCAAGGAACAGGGCAAGCTGGAAGCCGTGCTGCCCGATTACACGCCTTACGTCAGTGCCAAGTTCGTTCAGTGATCCCGCGCACGCCCAACGGAGTTCGACCGTGGCCCAATTGATTCTCGACCGTATCAGTGCCCACTACCCGGGCGCTGCGCAGCCGGTGTTGCAGGACATCTCCCTGAGCCTGGGCCCACAGCAACTGTGCGTGGCGCTGGGTCCCTCGGGCAGCGGCAAGACCTCGTTGTTGAACCTGATCGCCGGTTTCGTGCCGCCCAGCAGTGGCCGCATCACCCTGGACGGGGTCGCGGTAAAAGGTCCAGGGGCGGAGCGTGGCGTGGTGTTTCAGGATGACGCCCTGCTGCCTTGGCAGGACGTGCTGGCCAATGTCGCCTTCGGTCTGCAACTGGCGGGCATCGCCCGGCCGCAGCGTGAAGCGCGGGCGCGTGAAATGCTCGCGCTGGTCGATCTGGCCGGTTTCGCCGAGCGGCAGGTGTGGCAGCTCTCCGGTGGTCAGCGGCAACGCGTGGGTCTGGCCCGAGCGCTGGCGGCCGATCCGCAGGTGCTGTTGATGGACGAACCCTTTGGCGCATTGGATGCGTTCACGCGGGAGCAGATGCAGGAACTGCTGCTGCAGGTCTGGCAACGGACCGCCAAGCCGGTATTTCTGATCACCCATGACATCGAAGAAGCGGTGTTTCTGGCCACCGACCTGATTCTGCTCGCACCCAATCCGGGGCATGTCGAGGAGCGTCTGAGCCTGGATTTCGGCCAGCGCTACGCCGCAGGCGAGAGCGCCCGGGCGATCAAGTCCGACCCCCGATTCATCGAGACCCGCGAGCACGTCCTGGCTCAGGTATTTGCACAACGAGAATCTGCACAACGAGAGTTCGCCCAGAGTGTTTCTCCACAGGGCCCCACTGCACGCGAGGCACTGGCATGAGCCACTATCCGACCGAAGCCATCGACCGCACGCGCAAGCCCGCTGCGCGCCGACCCTGGCGTCTGAGTACGCGAGCCATCAGCACACTGACCCTGGCCGGCGTGCTGCTGCTCTGGTGGGCGGTCACCGCCAGCGAATTGATCGAACCGCTGTTCCTGCCATCGCCGGGTGCCGTGCTGGACAAAGCCTGGCTGCTGGCAACCCAAGGCTACATGGACGCAACCTTGTGGCAGCACCTGGGTGCCAGCCTGGGGCGCATCGGCCTGGCCCTGGTCTTTGCCGTTTTGTTCGCCATCCCGGTGGGCATCGCCATCGGCCACAACCGCATTGCCCAAGGCATCCTCGACCCATTGATCGAGTTCTATCGGCCCATTCCACCGCTGGCCTACCTGCCGCTCATCGTGATCTGGTGCGGTATCGGCGAGACCTCGAAGGTGCTGCTGATCTACCTGGCGATCTTCGCTCCGATCGCCATCGCCACGGCCACCGGTGTGCGCAACGTCGATCCGGCCCGGCTGCGCGCTGCGCAGTCGCTGGGTGCCACACGGGCGCAGCTGATTCGTCATGTGATCGTGCCCAGCGCCCTGCCGGAGATCCTCACCGGCATCCGCATCGGCCTGGGCGTCGGTTGGTCGACCCTGGTCGCCGCCGAGTTGATTGCCGCCACCAGCGGCCTGGGTTTCATGGTGCAGTCGGCCGCGCAGTTTCTGGTCACCGATGTGGTGGTACTGGGCATCCTGGTGATCGCGCTGATCGCCTTTGGCCTGGAAATGGGCTTGCGCGCCCTGCAACGACGGCTGGTGCCCTGGCACGGCCAGAGCCACTGAATCACCGATTTCACCAACAGAGCTGACCAACATGACTCTGCACATCACCCCCTTGAGCCCCACCATCGGCGCGGTCATCGCAGGCGTCGACCTGAGCCGGGAGCTGACCCCGGCGCAGCAACGCGAGATCGACGCCGCGCTGCTCGCCCACCAGGTGTTGTTCTGGCGCGACCAGCCACTGACGCCGGCCCAGCAGGCCCGGCTGGCGCACCAGTTCGGTGACCTGCACATCCATCCGATCTACCCCAGCGTGCCGGGGCAACCCGAAGTGCTGGTGCTCGACACCGCCGTGACCGATGTGCGCGACAATGCCATCTGGCACACCGACGTCACCTTTCTCGCGGAACCGGCAATGGGCGCGATACTGACGGCCCAACAGGTCCCGCCCTTTGGCGGCGACACCTGCTGGGCCAACGGTATCGCCGCGTTCGAGGCCTTGTCCGCGCCCTTGCAGATCCTGCTCGACGGCCTGACCGCCACCCACGATTTCGCCAAGTCGTTCCCGCTCGAACGCTTCGGCAACGATGCCCAGGCCCTGGCACGCTGGGAACAGACCCGGCAGCAGCATCCGCCGCTGTCGCACCCGGTGGTGCGGACCCATCCGGTCAGCGGGCGCAAGGCCTTGTTCGTCAATGACGGCTTCACCACCCGTATCAACGAGCTGGCGGCGGCGGAAAGTCGGGCGCTGCTCGACTTGCTGTTCGCCCACGGCACGCGACCCGAGTTCTGTGTGCGCTGGCAATGGCGCCAAGGGGATGTGGCATTCTGGGACAACCGCGTGACCCAGCATTATGCGATCGACGACTATCGACCGCAGCGACGCGTGATGCATCGAGCGACGATATTGGGGGATCGACCGTTCTGAACGGGCGGGGGTGGCGATGGCCGCCCCCGCTGACCGTCATTCGCCGATGGCGGCCTTGTAGCCTGCGGCATCGAGCAACTTGTCCAATTCACCGGCAGCGCTGGGCTTGAGCTTGAAGAACCAGGCGCCGTAGGGTTCGCCGTTGACGCTCTCGGGAGCGTCGGCGAGTGCCTCGTTGATGGCGATCACTTCACCGCCTACCGGCGAGTAGATATCGGACGCCGCTTTCACCGACTCCACCACACCGGCTTGATCACCAGCGGCGAACACCTTGCCGACTTCCGGCAGCTCGATGAACACCACGTCACCCAAGGCTTCCTGGGCGTGGTCGCTGATGCCTACGGTCACCGTGCCATCAGCTTCCAGGCGCGCCCACTCGTGGCTTTCGGCAAAACGGAGTTCAGCAGGGATATCGCTCATATCATTGTCCTCAACAAGGGTCAGCGGCCAGCCCGCCATACGATTCAGATCAGGGTGCTACCATGCCGGACGAAGGTCGGCTTGACCACCCGTACCGGGTACCATTTGCCGCGTATCTCGACTTCCGCACGGTCAGCGGTCGCCGTGGGTACACGCGCCAGTGCAATCGACTTGCTCAGCGTAGGTGAGAAACTACCACTGGTGATCTCCCCTTCGCCAACTCCGGCGATCCGCACTACCTGATGCGCACGCAGCACGCCGCGCTCCTCGAGTACCAGACCGACCAGTTTCATCGCCGGTCCGACAGCCCGTTCGCGCTCCAGCGCTTCACGCCCGATGAAGGCCCGCGAGATCGGTTGCCACGCCACGCTGCCGGCCATGTTCGAAGCCAATGGCGAGTTCGCCTCGTCCATGTCCTGGCCATACAGATTCATGCCTGCTTCCAGACGCAGCGTATCGCGCGCGCCCAAGCCAATGGGCGAGATACCGGCGCCGATCAATTCGTTGAAGAAGTCGGCGGCCTGGGCCGCGGGCAAGACGATTTCGATGCCGTCTTCACCCGTATAGCCGGTGCGAGCAATGAACCAGTCGCCCTGGTGGCGCCCTTCGAAGGGTTCCAATCGCAGCAGCAATTCGCGGCGTTGGTTGCCCAACAGATCGGCGACCTTGCGCCGCGCCTCGGGCCCTTGCACCGCCAGCAGCGCCAACTCGGGACGCTCGCGCCACTGCACATCGAACCCATCGGAGTGAGTGCTCAGCCAGGCCAGGTCCTTGTTGCGGGTGGCGGCATTGACCACCAGGCGATAGCCATCCTCGGTGAGGTAGGCGATCAGATCATCGACCACCCCGCCCTGCTCATTGAGCATGGCGCTGTACAAGGCCTGGCCGGTTGCGGTCAGGTTGCCCACATCGTTGCTCAGCAGGTGTTGCAGGAACGCCCGGGCATCCGGCCCGTGGATATCGATCACGGTCACATGCGACACGTCGAAGACGCCGCAATCGCGACGTACCTGGTGATGCTCTTCGACTTGCGAGCCGTAATGCAGGGGCATGTCCCAACCGCCAAAATCGACCAGCTTTGCGCCGAGGGCAAGATGCAGGTCATACAGAGGCGTACGCTGTCCCATGGGTTTCTCCTTCCGGGCGTGGCGAAAGCGCAGGCGGATTGTCCTTGGTGCCTGCGCCGGATGCGGCGCATTGTAGCGACAAGGTCGCGGTGGTGATATCTGAAGCTTGGATCAGTGAGTTCGACCCAGCTGGCGCGCCGAACGTCGAATCAACCCGATGACCGGCAGCAGGCCGACCAGCACCAGGGTCAGGGCCGGCAGCGAAGCACGAGCCCACTCGCCTTCGCTGGTCATTTCGAAGACGCGCACCGCGAGCGTATCCCAGCCGAATGGACGCATCAGCAAAGTGGCCGGCATCTCCTTCAACGTGTCGACGAACACCAACAGCGCTGCGCTGAGCGTGCCAGGCAGCAGCAGTGGCAGGTAGACCTTGAAGAACAGCCGCGCACCGCCCACACCCAGGCTGCGCGATGCTTCGGGTAAGGACGGGCGAATGCGTGCCAGGCTGCTTTCCAGGGGCCCGTAGGCCACCGCGATGAAGCGGACCAGGTAGGCGACCAGCAGCGCCGCCACACTGCCCAGCAGCAGCGGCCGACCGGCGCCGCCCAGCCAGCTGGACACTGGCACCACCAGTTCGCGGTCGAGAAAACTGAAGGCCAGCATCAGCGACACCGCCAGCACCGATCCCGGCAGGGCATAGCCCAGGTTCGCGATCGCCACACCGGCGCGAATGCCTGGCGTGGGCGCCTGACGCCGCGCGAACGCCAGCAACAACGCCACCGCGACGGTGATCAGCGCGGCCATGGCGCCCAGGTACAGGGTATGCAGGATCAGCTCACGATAGCGCTCGTCGAGGTCGAAGCGTCCGCGCTGCCAGCACCATGCGACCAATTGCACCATGGGCACGACGAAGGCGCAGGCGAACACCAGCGCGCACCAGCCACTGGCCAGCCCTGCCTTGAATCCGCTCAGCCGATACAGCGCTTGTCCGCGCGGGCGCTCGCTGGCCGCATGATCCTGGCCACGGGCGCGACGCTCGCCATAGAGCACCAGCATCACGGCCAGCAATAACAAGCTGGCCAACTGCGCCGCGCTGGAAAGGCTGAAGAAGCCGTACCAGGTCTTGTAGATGGCGGTGGTGAACGTATCGAAATTGAACACCGCCACGGCGCCGAAATCCGCCAGGGTTTCCATCAATGCCAGGGCCACACCGGCCCCGATGGCGGGCCGGGCCACCGGCAGGGCGACTCGCCAGAAGGCCTGCCAGGGTGATTGGCCAAGCATGCGCGCCGCTTCCATCAAGCCCTTGCCCTGAGCCAGGAACGCGGTCCGTGCCAGCAGATAGACGTAGGGATAGAACACCAGCACCAGCACGATGATCACCCCGCCCGTGGAGCGCACCCGCGGCAGGCGCAGGCCGTTGCCGAACCACTCGCGCAGCAGGCTCTGCACGGGGCCGGCAAAATCCAGCAGGCCCACGAACACGAAGGCGAGCACATAGGCAGGGATGGCAAACGGCAGCATCAGCGCCCAGTCGAGCCAGCGCCGCCCGGGGAATTCACACAGGCTGGTGAGCCACGCCAGGCTGACGCCGATCACCGTCACACCCGTACCTACGCCCACCACCAGAGTCAGCGTGTTGCCAAGCAGCCGCGGCATCTGCGTGTCCCACAAATGGGACCAGATCTGCAGGTCGATGCTTTGCCAGGACAGCACCAGCACACTCAGCGGCAACAGCACGAGCCCGACCACGGCCAAGACCAGCGGATACCAACGGCGTTGGACGGAAGAGGACAATGGAATCACTCGAGGTTTTCAGATTGCGGGCTTTCTCAACGACAGCCACTCCTGTGGAGAGCTTACTGCGCTGTGTCAGCATGTACGGTGGTGCGCCGTTCGCGGGCAGAGACCCGCTCCCACAGAGGAACAGGTGCTTTTGTGCTTTCCGTGTGGGAGCGGGTCTCTGCC
>NZ_JASCPM010000069.1:0-13744 GCF_029960215.1 Pseudomonas sp. PS01301
CCGCGTTGGCTCTCCCCCCCCGCGGGTGCCGCCGCCGCGGCGGGCGCCGCTGCTACAGGGGTATGCGAACGTTTCCAAAGATGGTGCGTGCGCGGTCCGTGTAGCAGCGGCGCGAGCCGCGTCTGGGGGCGCCGCGTCTGCCCTGACCCTCCCCGTGTGCCGCCGACGCGGCTTGCGCCGCTGCTACAGGGGTATGCGAACGCTTCCAGAGATGGTGCGGGCGCGGTTCGTGTAGCAGCGGCGCGAGCCGCTTCCGGGGGCGCCGCTGCTACAGGGGTTCGGGGCGGCCGAGGAGGAAGCCTTGGGCGTTGGCGGCGCCCAGGCGTTTGAGTTGCGCCAGTTCGGCTTCGGTTTCCACGCCTTCGGCGACGATCACGCTGCCGGTCTCCCGGGCGAAGGCGATCAAGGCCGACGCCATGGCGCGTCGCTGGAAATCCTGATCGATACCGCGGGTCAGGCTCATGTCGAGCTTGATGATGTCCGGGCGCACCTGAAGGATATGCCGCATGCTGGCATACCCGGCGCCCGCGTCATCGATCGCCACCCGCACACCTCGCACCCGCAGTGGCTGCAACGCCACCTGCAACGATGCGTAGTCCTGCACCACGGCATGTTCGGTCAGCTCCAGCACCAGGCGCTCGGCCGGATACTCCTGGAGTACCCCCAACAACTCGCCGCTGAGTACCAGCTCGGGCGAGCAGTTGATGCTCAGGTAGGTGTCGGGCGCCAGCCGCGACAGCCCGGCCAGGGCCTCGCGGATGGCAAGGCACTCCAGTTCCGTTCCCAGCCCGACTTCGGCGGCCTCCTTGAACCACACGTCCGGAGTGCGTGCCGGTACGCCGCTGAAACGTGACAGGCACTCCCACCCCGCCACACGCATGGTGTGCAGGTCGAAGATCGGCTGATAGACCACCCGCGGCTGACGCGACTCGATGACTTCGAGCACTCGCGAGGTCTTGACGTCATGGTCGCGGGCCCTCTGCAGATCGGTTTCGAGGCGCTCGGCGATCAGTTCGGCGAAGACGTTCATCATCTTCAGATCGCGCTCGCTCAGCCCCGGATCGGGCGTGTGGCTGAAGCAGCAAAAGGTCCCGTATAGTCGGCCGTCGCTCAAGTGGATGGGCACGCTCATGTGCGCACCGACCGGCAGACCGGGGGTTTGGGGCACGGCCATGGCGGCCGGCAATTGACCGGTGTCACGAATCAATCCGGGCAGTTCGCCGCTGACAACCCCGCGACAGTAGCCGGCGCTCATCTCGAGCACATCCCCTGGGCTGAGCGGCACCGGGCTGGCGGCATCGACGTGAGTGAACACGCGGTCGCTCCCGCGAAAATGGGAAACGAACGCTACATCCATGCCCAGATGTGTGCGCATGGCGCGCAACACACGATCCACGCAGCCTGCCTCGGTGGCAGACAACGGCTTCAGCGCAACCAGGTCCATCAGGTTATCGGCTGTCATGACGCACTATCGCCTCCTAATGTGATAGTGCCATCAGTGTAGATGGACCTCCCCCCCTCCCTTCAAGTAAAAAACGACGAGACGCCCAACGGTAGGCTCGAGTCGCTACGCAACCAGCGGCGGCGAACCGGCGTGCCGTCCACCGTGGCGCTGCTACACTTCGGCATCCAACCGTGCAAAGGACACCGTGCCCGATGCTTGCAATCTTCAACGTCGCCTTTCCAGTATTCGGCTTGATTCTGGTGGGTTTCGTCTGCCGTCGGCGCAACGTCCTGGGGCCCAATGCCTCCATCGAGCTCAACCGTTTCGTGATCTACCTGGGCCTCCCTGCCCTGCTGTTCGAAGCCATGGCGCGGCTGGGTACCTTCCAGGGTCTGAACCTGGGCTACGTGCTGGCTTTCGGCTTGGGCATGGGCATGGTTTTTCTGCTGACTCTGTGGTTGCGGCTGCGCGCCCGCGCACACTTTCTCGACGCCACCATCGACGCTTTGGGCGCCGGCTATCCCAACTCGGGATTTCTCGGTATTCCTCTGTGCCTGCTGACCTTCGGCGACCCCGGCATCGCTCCGGCGGTGATCGGCGCCGTGATGACCGCCTGCCTGTTGTTCGCCGTGGCCATCATCATGATCGAGACCTTCCAGCAGACCGAGAAACACCTGGGGCGCACGCTGCTCAAGGTCGGCCAGTCGCTGCTGCGCAATCCGATCATGGTGGCTCCGGTGCTGGGCTCGCTGGTGGCCTACAGCGGCCTGGTGCTCCCGGTGGGCGTTCGCCAGTTGTTCCAGTTTCTGGGTGCTGCGGCGGGGCCCTGCGCGCTGGTGTCGATCGGGCTGTTTCTGGCCGCGGAGAAATCGCAGAAAGCCGACAGCAAGACCCTGGCCATGCTGGTGGCGATGAAACTGCTGCTGCAACCGGCGCTGACGGCGTGGCTGGCGTTCTGGGTGTTCGACATCCCGGCGATGTGGGCGTGGGCAGCGCTGCTGGTGAGTGCGCTGCCCATCGGCAACGGGCCGTTCATGCTGGCCGCGCTGTATGGCCGCGAGGCCGATACCATGTCCCGCGCGATTCTGGTATCGACCCTGTTGTCGCTGGTCACGGTGTCGCTGATCCTGGCATTGATACCGGCTGCGGTGCAGCGCTAGTCGCGCATGTAGCCGCCGTCGACGTCCATGATCTCGCCGGTGACGAAGCTGGCCGCATCGCTGGCCAGGAAGCACACCGCTGCGGCGATGTCCCGCGGTGAGCCGGCACGTCCCAGGGGCATGTCGGCGAGCACCCGGGCGCGCGCTTCGGGCGCCAGGGCTCGGGTCATCTCGGTGTCGGTCAAGGCCGGGGTGATGGCGTTGGCGGTGATGTTGAACGGCCCGGCTTCGCGGGCCAAGCCCTTGGTCAAGGCGATGACGCCGCCCTTGGCCGCCGCGTAGCAGCTGTTGCCCAACAGACCACCGCCGCGCTTGCCGGCCACCGAGGCAATATTGATGATGCGCCCGGCGCGGCGCGCCATCATGCCGGGCAGCACGGCCTTGGCGCAAAAGAACACGCTGGTGAGGTCGATGGCCAGGACCCGATTCCATTCGGCCGCGCTGACGTCCAGCAACGGCCCGGTCGAGACGATCCCGGCGTTGTTGACCAGAATGTCGATACCGCCCAGCGCTCGTTCGATGGTCTCGACCATGACCTGTACCTGGCCCTCGTCGGCCACGTCTACGGCCACGCCGATGGCGTCGATGCCCAGTTCGCACAATTGCCCGGCAGCGGCGCTGGCGGCCGCGCCGTCGAGATCGGCAATCGCTACCCGCGCACCGCATTGACCCAGCGCCTGAGCGATGGCAAAACCGATACCGCGCGCGGCACCGGTCACCACCGCCACCTGACCGGTGATGGCAAGACTGATAGGGGCATTCATTATTGTTGTTCCCTTGGTTGAAGAGCCTGCAGCGCAAAGCGTGTGGTCAGGCCGGCTGGTAAACGCCCTGGGCGAGTTGGTCCTTGAGCGGCGGGATACCCAGCCGGCGCAACACCCGGTACAGCGACGGCCGGCAGATGCCCAGGGCACGGGCTGCCGCGGACATGTTCCAGCGGCAGGCGTTGAGCACATCCAGCACGTCGGCGCGCTCGTCGACCGGCGTGGCCAGGGTGACCGGGCGGCGGATCGGCGTGACGTTGGCAGGCGCTGCCTGGGTGGACGCACCCTGTTGCGCAACAAAGTCCGCGGGCAGATCGCTGCGCTGGATGCGGCTGCCCTCCATCACCGCGCAGGCGTAGCGAATCACTGCACGCATCTGCCGCAGATTGCCTGGCCAGGGGTGATTGAGCAGCAGCGGCCAGACATCCGAAGCGATGACCTGCCGCGGGTCGCAGCCGGGCAGTTCGCTGGCCACCATCCGGCAGACCAGTTCGGCGCGATCGATACGCTCGCGCAGGGGCGGCAACTGCACGACGCCGGTGGCGATGCGATAGAACAGGTCTTCGCGAAAGGCGCCTTGCTCGACCAGACCGGTGAGGTTCTGGTGGGTGGCGCAGATCAGCGCGAAGTCGACCTTGACGCTGCGCTCGGCACCCAGAGGGCTGACTTCGCGTTCGGCGATGACCCGCAGCAGGCGGGTTTGCTGCTCGAAGGGCATGTCGCCGATTTCGTCGAGAAACAAGGTGCCGCCGTCGGCCTGCTGAACCTTGCCTTTCTTGCCGCAGGGCAACGCGCCGGAAAAGGCGCCGCGCGAGTAGCCGAACAGCTCGCTCTCGATCAGGCTTTCCGGAATGGAGGCGCAATTGAGCGCCACGCACTGGGCCTGATGGCGTTGACTGTGGGCATGCAGCGCGCGGGCCAGCACTTCCTTGCCGGTGCCGGTTTCGCCCTGGACGAGCACGGCGATGCCGCGTTCCATCAGGCGCAGGGCGCGGCGGAAGGCTTGGCGCACCTGGGGGTCGCTGTCGTTGGCGATATCGGATTCGGGCAGTGCCGCGCAGGACAGTGCGGGCGAAGTGGTACGTGCAGTGTGTTCGCGAACGGAAGACATCGGCGTCACCTTTTATTGTTTTATAGCTCGTGACTATCTCGAGGTCTGGCGCTCGTGACGCAAGCCTCGACGCTGTGGCCATTTCACAATACGGCAGGCGGAGTTATGTTTTCCAATCCATAATCAGGTACCCACTGATACCTTTGCGAGCATCATGATCGAGCTCAGGCATTTACAGTATTTTCGTGCGTTGGCTGAAACCCTGCACTTTGGCCGCGCCGCCGAGCGCCTGCACATCTCCCAGCCACCGCTGTCGCGACAGATTGCGCTGCTGGAGCAAGAGCTGGGCGTGAAGCTGTTCGATCGCTCGCGGCGCCACGTGGAGCTGACCGATGCCGGCCAGCGGTTCTATCTGGACACCGGCACGGTGTTCGCCGCATTCGAACAGGCCAAGCGCAATGCGCTGGCGGCGGCGCGGGGGGCGGCGGGTGAGTTGTCGGTGGGGTTCATGATGTCGACGGCCTACAGCGTCACCCCGGCCATCACCCGGCGTTACGCGGCGCAGTATCCGCAGGTGAACCTGAAGCTGACCGAAACCCTGCCCATGGACCTGGCCCAGGACATCAGCAGCGGCAGCAAGGACGTGGCGATCATGTACCGGCCGCAGGATTGCAGCGGGCTGGAGACGGTGACCATCTACCGTGAAGAGATGACGGTGGTGCTGCCGCCGGGGCATCGGTTGCTCGAGCAGCCGCTGATCGATCCACGCGACCTGGCGGCGGAAACCTTCATCATCGTGCCACGCCGCATCGCCCCGGCGCTGCATGACATGATCGTCAATTACTGCCTGCAGCACGGCGTAACGCCCAATGTCGGGCTGGAAATCAACATGCAGCAGACCATCGTCAACCTGGTCGGCGAAGGCCTGGGCATCGCCATCGTGCCGCGCTCGATGCGCAACATGCGCCTGACCACCACCACCTTCCGCCCGCTGGTGGCGCCGCCGGTGGTCGAGGTGGTCGCGGTGTGGAAGGCTGACAATCACAATCCCTGCATTGCCACTTTCGTGGAAACCGCCATGCGTGCGGGTGAAGAGGCGACGCTGCAGGATCAGTGAGTGTCCGGTATATCGAAGTGCCCCTTTCGCGGCCGATGACCGCTCCTACAGTGGGATGGTGATCGACCGCAGTGTGTGACCGGCCGTAGGAGCGGTCTGTGGCCGCGAAGGGTTGACGGGGTATGCCTGACACACCGCGTTGTTTATGGCTGGGCGCTCAGATTTCCAGAATGCCGGACGCCATATAGCCGCCATCCACAGGAATCACATGACCGCTGATGTAGGAAGCATCGTCGGAGGCGAGGAAGGCCACCGCGCCGGCCATTTCCGCCGGGGTGCCGTAGCGGCGCATGGGGACGGCGCGGGCATAGGAGTCGCGGGTGGCACTGGAGTGCAGGCGCTGGGTCAATGGGGTGTCGACCGGCCCAGGCGCGATGCCATTGACGGTGATGCCGTACTCGGCCAGTTCGACCGCCATCTGCCGGGTCAGACCGATCACCGCGGCCTTCGACGTGCCATAGGCAGTACGCCCCGTGCTCGCCCGCATGCCACTGATGGACGCGACGTTGATGATCCGCCCCCAGCCCTGCTCCTTCATCAGGCGCGCTGCCTGCTGACCGCACAACAGCGCACCGGTCACATTGATGTTCAACACCCGCTGCCAATCGGCCAGGTCGCAGTCCAGAAAGGCCTGGGTCCTGGCGATGCCGGCATTGTTAACCAGCACGTCGCAGCGCGACAGACCGGCGAACACCTCGGCGATCGACTGCGCATCACCGATATCGATCACCACCGCCTGCGCCTCGATACCCTGGGCGTGCAAGCCGGCGACCATTTCTTCGGCGGCGCCGCGGTTGATGTCGGCCACCACCACACTGTGGCCGTCCTCGCCAAGGCGCTGGGCGATCGCCGCGCCAATGCCCATGGCCGCGCCGGTGATGAAGGCCACCCGGCCCTCGCCGCTCTTGCTGGGAAGCTGTCTGACTGCTTGGCTCATGACCAGGACTCTCTTAAAGGAAACCGATGGAAATCCACGGGAAACAGGCAACGATGACCAGCGCCACCACCAGTGCCGCCAGGTACCCCCAGACGCGGCGGATAACATGGTCGGACGGTGTCTTGCTGATCGCACAGGCGGCGTAGAAACCCACGCCCAGGGGCGGCGCGAACAGGCCGATGCCCATGGCCAGGATGACCACCATGGCGTAGTGCACCGGATGGATGCCGAGCATTTCGGCGAGCGGGAACATCAATGGGCCGAACAGCACGATGGCTGGAATGCCTTCGAGCACGCTGCCCAGAATCAGGAAGGTCACGATGGTAACGAACATGAAGCCGATGGCGCCGCCCGGAATTTCGCTGATCAGGTCGACCAGATTGGCCGAGAACCCCGACTGGGTCAGTGCCCAGGCCATGGCCGAAGCCATGCCGATGATCAACAGGATCGCCCCGGACAGCGCCGCGGCCTCGATCATCATCGGGTAGACCTTGCGGAACTCGATGTGGCGCATGAACAGGTGCATCACCAAGCCCACCAGCACCACATAGGCCACGCCGATGGTCGAGACTTCGGTAGCCGTGGCCGCACCTTCGAGCACCGCCACGCGGATCAGCAATGGCAAGGCCAGGGCCGGCAGCGCGACCATGAAGGTCTTCGCCACCACCGACATCGGTGCCCGCTTGACGGTGGGCATGGCTTCCTTGCGCGAGCGCCACCAGCAGACGATGGCGATGACCACGGTGGCCACCACCGCAGGCATCAGGCCGCCGATGAACAGCGCGGTGATCGAGACGCTGCACACGGCGCCAATGGTGATCAGCACCAGGCTCGGCGGAATGGTTTCGGTCATCGCCCCGGTGGCCGCCAGCAAGGCGGCCAGCTCTTCGGGCTCGGAGCCGCGCTTCTTCATTTCCGGAAACAGTGCCGGCGCCACTGCGGCCATGTCGGCCACCTTGGAGCCGGAAATCCCCGACACCAGGAACATGGCGCCGAGCAGCACGTATTGCAGACCGCCGCGCACATGCCCAAGCAGCGAGGCCATGAAGTCGATCAGCGTGCGGGCCATGCCCGACAGCTGCAGCACCACGCCCAGCAGGACGAACAGCGGTACGGCGAGCAGCACCATGTGCGACATGCCCTCGTCCATGCGACCGACGACGATGGACAAGGGGGCATGGGTGGCCAGCGCCAGATAGGCCATGGTGGCGGTGCCGAAGGCGAACGCGATCGGGATGCCGCCGAACACGCAGGCACCCAGCAGCACCAGGAAGAACACCACCAGGTTGTAGTTGCCGATCTCGGCGAGCAGCGGCTGGGCCAACCACAGCGTACCGCCCACCACGGTGACCACGGCTACGCCGGCGACGAACTGGCGCAGGGTGGAATAGCGGGCCATGCGCGCGACCGCCGCCAGCAGCATGAGCATGGCGCCGACCGGCAGTGCGGCGGCACGCACGCCGTCGGGAATGCCCAGGGCCGGCGTGGTGATCGCCATCTGCTCGTGGGAGTGGACCATCGCCGGGGTGATGATCATGGCCACGAACAGCACCACGATCAGCGCCGACAGGGTTTCGCTGAAACCGCGCCAGGCCGGGGGCAGCTTGTTGACCAGCGCCGACATGCGCATGTGCTCGCCCCGATCGAGCGCCAGCACGGCGCCGAACATCGCCAGCCAGATGAACAGCGACGAGGCCAGCTCGTCGGTCCACACCAGCGGGTTATGAAACACGTAGCGCGAGACGACGCCAGCGAGCAGCACGCAGGTTTCCACCAGCATCAAGGCCACGGCAAGCACCTCGACCACGCGCATGGCGCAGCGGTTGAGGCAGGTCAGCGCCCGGGCCGGCAGGCGCATGGCAACGGTTTCGGCCGGCATCGCCTCGGCGCTCATCATGCCAGCTTCCCGGAGTATTTTTCGAGGATGGCCCAGGCGGCCTCACCGAACTTCTCGTGCCAGTCGGCGTAATAGTTGGCGCTGCGCAGCTTCTCGCGGAACGCCTGCGGCTCGGTGTCGGCCAGCTCCAGGCCTTTTTCCTTGAGGGTGTCGCGGATGCTGCCCTGCAAGGCGGCCAGGTCGGCACGCTGGCCCATGACCGCGGCATCGATGTGCTTGCGCACCACCGCCTGCACGTCGGCCGGCAGGCGGGCGAACGACTTGCTGTTGCCGAGCATCCAGAAGCCGTCCCACACATGGTTGGTCAGCGAGCAGTACTTCTGCACTTCATAGAGCTTGGCCGACGACACCAGGGTCAGCGGGTTTTCCTGACCTTCGACGATGCGCGTCTGCAGGGCCGAATACACTTCGGCGAAATTGATGCTGGTGGGCGCTGCCTCGAATGCCTTGAAGATCGACATGATGATCGGACTGGGCGGCACGCGCAGCTTCATGCCCACCAAGTCTTCAGGCTTGAGCACCGGGCGTGTGCTGGTAGTGGTGACGCGAAAGCCGTTGTCCCACATCTTGTCGAAGGCGAACAGGGTTTCGGTCTTGGCGATCTCGCTGCGTACATGGGCGCCCAGGTCTCCGTCCATCGCGCTCCAGACCTGATCGTAGTCCTTGAAGGCAAAACCCACGGCGCTGATCTGCACCGAAGGCACCAGGGTACCGAGGATGACCGGCGACAACGCGAACAGGTCCACCGCGCCGGAACGCACCTGGGCCAGGGTATCGGTGTCGCTGCCCAGCTGGCTGCTGGGGAACACCTGGATCTGCACCGCGCCGTTGGTTTCTTCCTTGATGGCCTTGGCCATTTCCCGCGCCCGCACGTTCATCGGGTGAATCATGGGCAGGTTGTTGGCGAACTTGAGCCTGAAATCCGCCGCCTCGCTGCGTGGGCTGAACAAGCCCAGCCCCGTGGCGGCGACGGCCGCCGATGCGAGGGTGGCGGTCTTGATGAAACGGCGGCGCGAGAAATCACTCATGTAGCTCTCCTGACCTTCTTGTTTTTATTGACCAGCTTTCATTCACCGGGCTGCCGGGGCAGGCGCTGGGGTACCGGTGAGAAAGCAAATCGGGTGCCACCCCTGCCCGACCCGTGGAAAAACCGTGCCCATCGGCGTGAAGGGGACAGCAAGCTGCTGTTTTGTCTGAACAAACTCGTACCGATGTGAATGTATCCGCAGATGTCAGGCGCCAAGCCCTGCCCGGCTCGATGTAACAGGTGTCTCCCTCAGGTGTCGCCCAGCACCGACGAAGCGACACCTGGGGCGACACCCGACGTCTGCTGGGTAACAGCCAGCCCGCCGCCGGCTGGCGTTTCAAGGCCTTGGCACCGCTCTTGCTATCGCCCTTGGCAAACAACATCAACAAGCCTTCAATCGAGGACACACCTCATGGGTTCGCCAGTCATCAGCGGTTGGTACCACTCCCCCTTCGGCAAATTCGACCAGCTCGATCCCGAGCAGATGATGGCCGATGCGGCCGTGGGTGCGCTCGAACATGCCGGGCTGGACGCCGAGCAGATCGATTCAGTCCACGTCGGCCATTTCAATGCCGGCTTCCTGTATCAGGACTTTCCTTCCGCGCTGCTCGCCAATCATATTCCGGCGCTGCGCTTCACCCCGTCGGTACGCCTGGAAAACGCCTGCTCCACCGGCTCGGCAGCCATCCACTCGGCGCTGCAGGCGGTGCTCTCGGGGCAGGCTCGGCACGCTCTGGTGGTGGGCTTCGAGAAGATGAACACGCTGCCCACCGACGAGGTCGGCAAGATCCTGCTCAAGTGCTGCTACGCCAAGGAGGAAGCGCAGATCGAAGGTGGCTTCGCCGGGGTGTTCGGCACCATCGCCCAGACCTACTTCGAGCGCTACGGCGACCAGTCCGACGCGCTGGCGATGATCGCCGCGAAAAACCACGCCAACGGCGCGCTGAACCCCTACGCGCACATGCGCCGCGACCTGGGCTACGACTTCTGTCGCGAGCCGTCGGCGAAGAACCCGTTCGTGGCCGGACCGCTCAAGCGCACCGACTGCTCGCTGATCACCGACGGCGCCGCCGCGCTGGTGATCAGCCGCGACGACCACGCGCCCGGCCGTGGCCAGGCGATCAGCTTCAGGGCGGCGGTGCAGGTCAACGACTACCTGCCACTGTCGCGCCGCGACCCGACGGTGTTCGAAGGCGCCGCGCGGGCCTGGCAACAGGCGCTGGACACCGCAGGGCTGAGCCTGGCTGATCTGTCGCTGGTGGAAACCCATGACTGCTTCACCATTGCCGAGCTGCTGGAGTACGAGGCCATGGGCCTGGCCGAGCGTGGCCAGGGCGCGCGGGTGATTGCCGAAGGCATCAGCCGCAAGGACGGTCGCCTACCGGTCAACCCGTCCGGCGGGCTCAAGTCCAAGGGCCACCCGATCGGTGCCACCGGGGTGTCGATGCACGTGATGGCGGCCATGCAGCTCAGCGGCCAGGCCGGCGACATGCAGTTGGCCAAGGCCGATCGCGCCGGCGTCTTCAACATGGGCGGCGCGGCGGTGACCAACTACGTGAGCATTCTGGAGCGCGTGCAATGACCGGCATCGACAACGTGATGAACCTGGGCGAACTGCTCAACCAGATCGCCCGGCGCTACCCCGACGCACCGGGCTTCATTCGCGGCGAGCAGGTGCACACCTGGCGCAGCATTTCGCAACGGGTCGACAGCGTCGCCGCGGCGCTGCGCGCGCGTGGGCTGGGCAAGGGCGATAAGTTGCTGGTGCATTCGCGCAACAACCTGCCGCTGTTCGAAAGCGCCTGGGTGGCGTTCCGCCTGGGCGCGGTGTGGGTGCCGACCAACGTGCGCATTACCCCGCCGGAGGCCGCCTACCTGGGCAGTTCCAGCGGTGCGGTGGCGATGCTCTACGACGAGGGGCTGGCGCATTACGTGGATGCGGTGCGCGCCGAGTCACCGGCGCTGGCGCAGGTGATCGCCATCGGCGAGCCACGCGCGGGTGAACTGAGCTACGGGCAATTGCTCGACGAAGGCGCGCCACACGCCAGCACGTTCCGCGCCGCCGACGTCAATTACCATGACCCGCTGTGGTTCTTCTACACCTCAGGCACCACCGGTCATCCCAAGGCCGGCGTACTCACCCACGGGCAGATGGCCTTCGTCATCAACAACCACATCGCCGACCTGATGCCGGGGCTCTCCCAGCATTCGCGCTCGCTGGTGCTGGCGCCGCTGTCTCACGGGGCCGGCATCCACGCGCTGGTCAACGTGGCGCGTGGCGCCGCCTGCGTGCTGCCGGCCAGCGACCGCCTGGACTGCGACGAAGCCTGGCGCCTGGTGCAGGAACACCGCGTCGACAACCTGTTCGCCGTGCCGACCATCGTCAAGATGCTCACCGAAGACCCTGCCGTCGACCGCTACGACCACAGCAGCCTGCGCCATGTGATCTACGCCGGCGCGCCGATGTACCGCGCCGATCAGTGCCACGCCCTGCGCAAGCTGGGCAAGGTGCTGGTGCAGTATTACGGCCTGGGCGAAGTCACCGGCAACATCACCGTGCTGCCCGCCGATTGCCACGACGCCGAAGACTCCCCCGCCGCCAAGGTCGGCAGTTGCGGCTATCCGCGCACGGGCATGCAGGTGGCCATTCTGGACGACGCCGGCAACGAGTTGGCCACCGGTGAGGACGGGGAGATTTGCGTGCGCGGACCGGCCGTGTTCAGCGGGTACTACAACAACCCGACGGCCAATGCCAGCTGCTTCAAGCACGGCTGGTTCCACACCGGCGACCTGGGCCATGTCGACGAACAGGGGTATCTGTTCATCACCGGCCGCGCCTCGGACATGTACATCTCTGGCGGCTCCAACGTGTACCCGCGCGAGGTCGAGGAAGCGCTGCTCACCCACCCGGCGGTCAACGAAGTGGCGGTGCTGGGCATGCCGGACGAGAAATGGGGTGAGTGCGGCTGCGCGGTGATCGTCACCACCGGCCAGGTCAGCGACGAGCAGTTGCTGGCCCACCTGGAGCCGCGCCTGGCCCGCTACAAGTGGCCCAAGCGCTTCGTGCGCTGGGACGCCATGCCCAAGTCCGGCTACGGCAAGATCGTCAAGAAGCAGATCCGCACGTTGCTGCAGGAACGCGAGGAGGTCGCCTGATGAATCCCCATTTCGAGGAGCGCGGCGGCGTGCGGGTCTTCGTCCATGGCGGGCCGGCCCAGCAGCCGCGGCGTCTGGACCGCAGCGTGGCCCAGGGTGAAGAACTGCGCCTGGTGCTGCCGCTGGCGTGCAACGTCGGCGCAGGCGTGCTGCAAGCCCTGCAGGGGCGTCGGTACGGCAGCGCCGTGGGCCGCATCCTGTGTGGTGGCGCGGCGCACCTGAGCTACCACCGCATGGTGGTCACCGACAAGCCGGAGCGACCCTACGACTACGGCGCTCCGGTGGTGCTGGACGGCTACATCACCTTCATCAGCGGTGCCATCACCGTGGGCCGGGATGCGCAGAACAAGCCATTGCTGCACTGCCACGCCGGTTTTCTGGATCGCGATGGCCAGCAGCACGGCGGCCATCTGCTGCTCGACCGGCTGGTGGTCGGCAGCGAAAGCCTGGTGATCCGTCTGTGCCTGTTCGATCACGTCGCTTATCAATCGCAACCCGACGCCGAAACCCATTTCAGCCTGTTGCACCCGATCGACCAGGAGGCTTCATGAACGCCAGCGCCGTACTCGAACCCGACCTGTCCGCCTCAACCGTTCAGACCGGTCGCCTGGGGCGTCTGGTGGTGGCGCGGCTCAAGCCCAACGAAGACATCGTCGAAAGCGCCGAAGCCCTGTGTGCCAGTCACGGCATCGAGCTGGCCGTGATTCGCGGCGGGCTGGGCAGCCTGATCGACGCACAGTTGGGCTATCTGGGACGACAGGGCATGAAGACCCTGACCGTACCCGGGCCCGGCGTGGAGATTCTGAGCATAAGCGGCGAGATCGTCATCGGTGAGAGCCGACTGCAAGCCGTGGTGGCCGACGCCGACGGCAACATCTTCGCCGGACGCCTGGAGCGCGGCCGCAACCTGTCGTTCATCACCGTGGAACTGACCCTCCAGGAATGGCTGCCAGACTGAATCGGCGGCAACCCTCTGCACAAGAAACAGTAGTGAACCTGTGGGAGCGGGCTCTGCCCGCGAAGGGTACGCTGCGGTCGACCAGATGCACCGCGTCGAGTTCTTCGCGGGCAGAGCCCGCTCCCACAAGAGACGGCGGCAACCCCCTGGACAAGAAACAGTGGTGATCTTGTGGGAGCGGGGTCTGCCCGGGCAGGGGGCGCCGCGGGCGGGCGGGGCCGGGGGCGGGCATT